>DBAV01000123.1 GCA_002291875.1 Hyphomonadaceae bacterium UBA1001 | reverse complement strand
GGAGCGCGGGCTTCCAAGCCCGCCCCTGCCGCGACAACCGCGCTCGGAGGCGCGGGCTCCGGCGGCGCGCTCTGAGTTGACCGATACCCCGAAAAAAGCCCCCACGGAGCGCGGGCTCCGGCGGCACGCTTTGCGTTGACCGACACCCTGAAAAAAGGCGGCCACGGAGCCCGGGCTTCCAGGCCCGGCCTTTTTCGGGGATTGCGACGCGACTGAAAGGATATATCCTTTGCCGATGGCTCGCGGGACCAGGGAGGGGCGCGATTGGAGACGGCCCTCGCCACGCTGCTGCACCTTGTGGTGTTCGCCTATTGGCTGGGCGGGGATGTGGGGGCTTTTCGCGCTTCCTTCGTGCTGACAGATGCGACTGCCACGCCCGCCGCACGCCTGACGGCGGGGCGGCTGCTGAATGCCATCGACATGGCCCCGCGCACGGCGCTGGTGCTGACCGTGCCGACGGGCCTTCTGTCGGCGCAGGCGGGGGGCTGGCTGGACCTGCCCGCCCTGGCGCACGCGGCGGTGTGGACCGCGGCGGGGGCGTGGGCCGCGCTGGTCTGGCGCCTGCACCTCCGCCACGATCCGCCCGGCTCGGTCTGGCGGCGGCTGGACCTCGGCCTGCGCTGGGCGGTTCTGGCGTCGGTGGGGGCAGGACTGGCGATGGCAGGCACCACCGGGACGCTGCCCGTGTTCCTTCAGATCAAGCTGGGCCTGTTCGCGGGTGCCCTGGCCCTGGGCCTGGTCATCCGGGCGATGCTGGCGCCGCTGGTTGCCAGAACGCCGGACGCGGTGCCTGGTCCGGCCAGCGATGCCGCCCTCTCTGTCCTGATGGGGCAGGTCCGGCTGATGGTGATCGGCATCTGGGCGCTGCTGCTGGCGGCCGCATTGCTGGGTGTCTGGAAACCCCTATGACTGTCCCCGACCCGCAGGAGCTGGCCATGCCCGACGACCTGACCCGACCGCTGCCGCTCGACGCCCTCGCCGCCATTGTGGGCGAGGGGCACATCAGCACCGACACCGCAGAACTGGCCCTGTTCAGCGAGGACATCTGGGCCCGCGGCGGGCGGGCCGGCGCGATCGTCCGCCCTGCCGACACCGAACAGACGGCCCGCGCCGTCGCGGCTGCCACGGGGGCAGGGCTGGCGGTCGTCGCGCGCGGGGGCGGCATGAGCTATACCGGCGGCTATACCCCCGACCGCCCGGGCGCGGTGGTGATCGACCTGCGCCGCATGAACCGCGTGCTGGAGGTGTGCGCGCGCGACATGACGGTCACCGCCGAGGCCGGGGCGACCTGGGCCGACCTTTTGGCAGCGTTGAAACCCCATGGTCTGCGCACCCCCTTCTGGGGGCCGCTTTCGGGGATTTCGTCCACCTTGGGTGGCGGGCTGTCCCAGAACAATGCCTTTTTTGGCGCCGGCACCCACGGCCCGACGGCCGAGAGCGTGGTGGCGCTGGCGGTGGTCACGGCCGATGGCGCGGTGATCCGCACCGGCAGCGCCGGCCAGGCGGGCGCTCGTCCGTTCTTCCGCCATTACGGCCCCGATCTCGCGGGCCTGTTCCTGGGCGATTGCGGGGCCTTCGGCATCAAGACCGAAGTGACCTTCCGGCTGATCCCCGCACCGGAACACGAGGGCTGGGTGTCGTTCAGCTTTGGCGACTGGCCGGGCTGGATGGAGGCGCTGTCCGAGATGGGACGCACGGGTCTGGCCAGCGAACTGTGCGGCTTTGACCCGGCCCTGGCCCGCACCCGGATGAAGCGCGCCAGCCTGCTGGCCGACGTCCGGGCGCTGGGCGGGGTGATCGCCGGGCAGAAATCGCTGCTGGACGGGCTGAAGGAAGGGGCCAAGGTGGCCCTTGCCGGGCGCGGCTTTCTGGAGGAGGGCGAGCATTCCCTGCATGCGGTGGTCGAAGGCCCCGCGCGCGCGGGCGTCGAGCATGGCCTGGACACGCTGCGCGCCATTGCCCGCCGCCATGGCGGCCGCGAGGTCGAGAACACCATTCCCAAGGTCATGCGCGCCAACCCCTTCACCCCGCTGAACAATGTGCTGGGCCCGGAGGGCGAGCGCTGGGTGCCGGTGCACGGCATCGTCGCCCATTCGCGCGCTGCCGCGACTTTTGCAGCGCTCGAGGCGCTGTTCGCCCGCCTCGCCCCCGAATTCGAGGCGCACGGGGTGACCACGGGCTGCCTGACCACCGTGCTGTCCACCAATTCGGTGCTGATCGAGCCAGTGTTCTTCTGGCCCGACGAGCGCTTTGGCCTTCACGATGCCACGGTCGAACCGTCCATGCTGGCACGCCTGCCGCGCCGGCCCGCCAATCCCGATGCCGCAGCCCTCGTGGCGCGGGCCCGCGGTCAGGTGACCGAGGTATTCGTGGCCGAGGGCGGTGCCCACTTCCAGATCGGCCGGGCCTATCCCTGGCTGGAAACCCGCAGCCCGCCGCTCGCCGCCCTCGCCCGCGCCATCAAGGCCCATCTCGACCCGCACGGACTGATGAACCCAGGAGCCGCAGGATTTTGACCCCCGCCCGCCGCCTCACCGCCCGCAATCCGCGTACGGGCGTGCACGACTTTGCCTTCGACGCCGTGCCGGGCGAGGCGTTGAAGTCACACGCCGAGGCCCTGCGTGCCGCCCAGCCCGCGTGGGCGGGGCTGGGCTTTGCCGGCCGCGCGGAGGTGCTCCGCCAGCTCGCCGAGGCGCTGCGCGCGCGTCGCGGGGCACTGGCGGCGGCGCTGGAAGCGGACACCGGACGCAGGCGCATCGCCGGCATCGAGGCGGACAGCGTGATCGGATCGATCCTGGGCTGGTCGGCCGCCACCCCGACCCTGCCGGACACCGGATGGACGCCGGGGCGGACCAACCCGGCCCTGCGCCACCGCGCGACCTGGGTGCCCTATCCGCTGGTCGGCGTGATCGCGCCGTGGAATTTCCCGCTGCTGCTGTCGATGATCGACACCGTGCCGGCGCTGCTGGCGGGGTGTGCGGTGCTGGTGAAGCCGTCCGAGGTGACACCCCGCTTTGCGCCGGTGCTGGCCGACGCGATCGCCGCGGTGCCGGCCCTGGCGGGCGTGCTGGCGGTGGTGCCCGGCGACGGCGAGACGGGTGCGGCCCTGGTGGGGGCGGTTGACTGTGTGTGCTTCACCGGATCGGTGGCCACCGGCCGCAAGGTGGCGGTGGCCGCCGCGCAACGCCTGATCCCCGCTTTCCTGGAATTGGGCGGCAAGGACCCGCTGATCGTGCTGGAGGGGGCGGACCTGGGCCGGGCCACGGACGCCGCGCTGCGCGGCAGCGTGCTCTCGACCGGCCAGGCCTGCCAGTCGATCGAGCGCATCCTGGTGGCCCGGCCGATTTACGACGCCTTCGTGGACATGCTGGTGCACAAGGCCGGCGCGGTCCGGCCCAACACGCCCGACATCACGCGCGGCACTCTGGGGCCCATCATCTTTGAACGTCAGGCGGAGATCCTTCGCCATCAGGTCGAGGATGCGGTGCGCCGCGGCGCGCGCCTGCACTGTGGCGGCGTGCCGATGGCGCATGGCGGGGGACTGTGGATGGCGCCCACCGTATTGACCGGCGTGCCCGACGACGCCGACCTGATGGTGCATGAAACCTTCGGCCCGGTGATGCCGGTGCGCGCGTTCGACACCGTGGACGAGGCCGTGGCGCTGGCCAATGCCGGCGAGTACGGCCTCTCGGGCGCGGTGTTCGCCGCCACGCCGGAAGAGGCCGAGGCGGTGGGTGAACGCCTCGAGGTCGGCGCCGTCAGCCTCAACGACGCCGCCTTGACCGCCCTCTTCCACGAGGCGGGCAAGCAGGCCTTCAAGAGTTCCGGCCTGGGCCCGTCGCGCATGGGCACCGAGGGGCTGACCCGCTTCCTGCGCCGCCGCGCCCTGATCGCCCAGACCGGCGCCCCGGTCCCGCTCGCTGCCTTTGCCGAGGATGCCTGAGCGCGAGCGCCCCCCTCCGGACGGCCCAGCGCCACCTTGCGCCGGCCAGGAAGCCGGCGGTCCGCCCCCCGGCGCGCCAGTCTCCAGACTGGCCGTTGCGGGCCCGAAGGCCCGCGGTCCGGCGTCACGCGGGATGGCTGTCCACCCAACGCCGGCTTGGCAGACCTGTCTTCCGGCAACCTGGCCGTGCGGGTGCGCCATGTGTGCTTGGCCAGCGCTCGGAGGGTGGCTGACTGGGGCCGGATCGTCGCGGCGACGTACTTGGCTTGCACCCCGATAGCGTATGTGCTATCACCCATGGGGTGGTAGTACGTGTGGTTCTGGATACGAACGTGTTTGTTTCCACGCTGCTGCGCGGCGGTGGCGCGGCGCGCGCGGTGCTTCGGCAGGCCCTGAGCAAGGAGGTTGTGCCGCTCTTCGCCAATGCCCTGTTCAGCGAATACGAGGCCCTGCTTGCACGACACCATGTGTGGGAAACGTGCAGCCTGTCAGCGCAAGAGCGTCAGGATATACTGGACGCCCTGCTCGCCTGCGGACAATGGGTGCGGATCCATTTCCTTTGGCGACCGAACCTGGGTGACGAGGCTGACAACCACGTGCTTGAATTGGCCGTGGCTGGCGGTGCCGAAGCGATCATCACGTCCAATACGCGTGATTTCGTTCGTTCCGAACTGAGTTTTCCGACGGTGAAGGTGCTGACGCCTCGCCAATTCCTCGAGTAGAGATCGAACAGATGAGCGTTCTGACCATCCGCCTTCCGGACGACCAGCATGCCCGCCTCCGGGCACTGGCGGCGCATCGCGGTATCAGCATGAACAGGCTGGTCGAGGAACTCGCGACCCGAGCGGTGGCCGAATTCGACACCGAGCTTAGGTTCCGGGCGCGGGCGGCGCGCGCTGACCCCGCCAGCGCGCTCGCCCTTCTCGACCGGCTGGACGCCGAGGAGGGCTGACCCCGGCGCGCCAGTCTCCAGACTGGCCGTTGCGGGCCCGCACTCCGGCGTCACGCGGGCTTCAGCGTGCCCAGCAGGCTGACCACCACCAGCAGCGCATAGACTGCCCACACCCATACGCGCGTGGCGTCCATCGCCCGGCGCAGCGGGATTTCGGTGGCGTCGCTGGACCCTTGGGCGATCAGTGCGCCCAAGGGCGGACCAACAGCGCGGAACCCGACGTCGATCATGATGGCGCAGGCGAAGATGGCCGCAAAGGTCAGTGCCTTCCACGCCAGCCAGGGCTGCGCCAGCGGCGCACCGGTCGCCACCGACGCTGCGCCCAGCCAGGCATAGAAAAGACCCAGCGCCACCTTGAGCCAGAACTCGATCGACTTCAGCCGGGCCGCCCGCGGCGTCTGGCCCTCGGCGTGGATGGTCCACACCAGCCACAGCCAGCCGGCGGCCAGGATCCATGACGCGGCCAGCCCCCATGCCGGGACCGCCCAGAACCCGCCTGCCGAAACCAGCGCCAGCGTCGAGGGCACCATCAGCGCCCACGCCGTGCGCGGCCCGAGGTCGACCACCGTCAGCAGGCGCAGGATCGCCAGCCGCGTCTCGAGGCTGCGCGAGCGGTCCCGGAACGCCTGCCCCAGCCCCGCCACGCCCAGATCCGCCCCCAGCCAGAAGGTGAACAGGATGATGTGGAACCACACCAGCAGCGGATAGAGGTCTGCCGCCATCTCAGGCGACCCGCTGCTCCTTGATGCAGGTCCGCTTGACCAGCCGGTCACCCTCGAACCAGTGCCAGGTGCGCCCGCGCGCGGTGCCGTCCTCGGAGATCTGGATCATCTCGTAGAGATAGGCCCCCGGCATGTCCTTGCGGGTCCAGGTCAGCATCACCGTGCGCTCGTCGATCTCCCAGGCGCTGCCCTCGATGCGGTCGGTGTCCCACCAGATCCGCCCGTCGCGATAGGTGGCGGGAAAGTGGATCTCCTCGCGCGTGCCGTCGGGATGGATGTAGGTGTTGATCTGGTAATAGGCGTATTCGCCCTCGGCCGGAAAGCGGCACTGCAGGTGCGAGCGGTGACGCGAGATCTCGTGGTTGTCGGGGTCGACGTGGATATACACCCCCTCCCACTCGCCCTCATGGCGCGCCAGCACCGGCATTTCCTCGCGAATCTTGCCCATTGGTCCATCCTCCCGCATGGCGTGGTGTCGATGCCCTTCATGCGGCAAAGGGTATATCGTTTCAACCGCCGTCGCGAAGGATGATGGAGATCATGGCCGAGGACGCGAAGCCCATCCAGGCGGTCGAGGGACTTCGGCTCGAGCGCGCCGGCGCGGTGGCCACGCTCTGGCTGGACCGGCCATCACGGCGCAATGCGCTGACGCTGGCGATGTGGCGGGCCATTCCGGACCTGCTGGCGCCGCTGGCGGAGGCGCCGGGCCTGCGCGCGCTGGTGGTGCGCGGGGCGGGCGGTGCGTTTGCCGCCGGTGCGGACATTGCCGAGTTCCAGACCGTCTACGCCTCGCGCAGGGCGGCTCTCGACAACCAGGCCGTGATGGCGCGCGCGATGACCGCGCTCGAGGATTTCCCCGCCCCCACCCTGGCCGCCATCGAGGGGCCGTGTGTCGGCGGCGGCTGCGGGCTGGCCCTGGCCTGTGATCTCCGGCTGGCCGATCCGGACGCGCGGTTCGGCATCACCCCGGCGCGGCTGGGCCTTGTCTATGGCATCGACGACACCCGGCGCCTGGTGCAGGCGGTGGGCGTGCCGGCCGCGCGCCGGATCCTGTTCCTGGGCGAACTGATGGACGCGGCCGAGGCGCACCGTGTCGGGCTGGTGGACCAGCTTGCCGCGCCCGGCGGGCTGGACGTGCTGCTGGCAGACCGCCTGGCGGTCCTGATGGCAGCGTCCGGCACATCACAGCGCGCGACCAAGGCCATCCTGCGCCGCCTGCGCGAGGGCGCGGTGCATGATGACGACGCGAGCCGAACCCTGTTCGCCGATGCCTTCGAGGGCGCGGACTTTCAGGAGGGCCGCGCCGCCTTCATGGAAAAGCGCCCGCCGAGTTTCCGTTGATCCGGGCGATCAGGCGATCGAGCTCAGCCCGTTCTTCCTGACCAACGACAACAGACGCAGTGCAGGGCCGCCAGGGCGTTTCTTGCCGCGCTCCCAGTCCGACACCAGATTCTTGGACACATTCAGATACAGTGCGAACACAGGCTGGGAGACCTGCTCGCGTTCGCGCAGCGCCCGGATGTCGTCGGGCGTGATCTCTTCTGCCGGTGCGACGCTCGACGTGTCGAACCTGCGCAATGTAATCCTGTCGATCAGGCCGGCGTCATAGAAATCATCCGCCATCTCGCGGACAGCATGGGAAAGTTCGCTGGGTTGGGCCTTGTAGTCAATATCGCTCATCGCATCTCACCTCCTCCAAGGCACCGTTAGCCAACAACCGATCGATCTCGTCCTGCGAAAAGTCCAGTGTAAGGCGTGCCAGCTCTTTCAAGTTCGACTCTTCATTCGCGTCGATGTTGTCGCGATCACTCTTGCGGAAACCGAATGCGAAAACAGCCCGAACGCCGGAGCGGAAAAACACGAGCGTGCGGTGACCGCCAGATCGTCCGCCCCCTTCGCGGGCGATACGCTGCTTGATCAGGCCGCCTCCGAGGTCGGCATCGATCAAACCCTTTTGTGCCCTTGCCACAGCCTCGCAAAGCTGGCGGTCATCGATATTCTCGCGGCGTGCAAACCGCGTGAACCATCGGTTCCGGTAGACTCACACGCGTCATACCGAGCACAAGTATCACACTTCGTGTGACACTTCAACATGATGTATCCCCTATGATGCGAACCGGATGCGTCAAGCTGTGCCCATGTTCACACCGGATCCCACGGGAACACGCTGCCCGTGGCGCCCAGGTCGGTATAGCTGCCCGACAGGGCAGGCAGGGCGTGCTCGATCAGGCTGGCGGCGTCCCAACCCTCCAGGCGCGCCAGGCCGCGCACCGGTCGCGGCTGGGAGAACACGAACACCTCGTTGCCGCGCATGGCGAAGACCTGCCCCGAAGTGTCACGCGCGGCCGGGCTGCACAGGGCGACCGCCAGCGGTGCGACCTGGTCGGCACGCATGCGGGTACGGATTCGCTCGACACGCGCCGCTTGGGCCTCGTCGGTGACAGGGATGGTGGCGATCATGCGGGTCCACGCAAAGGGCGCGATCACGTTCGAGCGCACACCCCTGGGCGCACCCTCCATCGCAAGGATGCGTGACAGGCCGACCACCCCCATCTTGGCCGCCGCGTAATTGGACTGGCCGATATTGCCGATCAGGCCGGAGGTCGAGGTGAACAGTACGAAGCTGCCCTCGCTCTGGGTGCGGAAATGCTCGACGGCGGCGCGGGTGACGTTGAACGCGCCCTTGAGGTGCACGTCGATAACGGCATCCCAGTCGGCCTCGGACATCTTGTGGAACATGCCGTCGCGCAGGATCCCCGCGGGATTGACGACCGCATGCAGCCCGCCCAGTTCGGCGCGCGCCTGTTCGACCATGGCGCGCACGGCCTCGAGGTCGGTGACACTGTCCGAGTTGGCGATCGCGGTCCCGCCGGCGGCGCGGATCTCGGCGGCCACGGTGGCGGCGGGGCCGTCCGATCCCGCATCCCCGCCCGCCACCGAACCGCCGAGGTCGTTGACCAGCACCGCTGCCCCCTCGCGCGCGGCCGCCAGCGCACACTCGCGCCCGATCCCGTTGCCCCCGCCGGTGACCAGCACCACCTTGCCGTCCAGCACGCCCATCATGTCCCTCCCAGAGTTCGGTCCCCGCTCAGCCGCCCAGGACTGCCGGGGCCAGATAGAGGCCGACCAGGACCAGCATCACCGCCGCGACCAGGTTCAGCACGATGCCGTTGCGCATCATCTGGGCCTGGGTGACCTTGCCGGTGGAATACGCGATGGCGTTGGCGGCGGTGCCGACCGGCATCATGAATCCGGTCGAGGCCGCGATGGCCGCCGGCACCACGATCGACGCATCGGCCACGCCCAGGGCCGCTGCCAGCGCCCCCAGCACGGGCAGCATCATCGAGATGGTCGCCACGTTCGAGGCGAACTCGGTCAGCGCGATGATCAGCAGCACCAGCGCCAGCAGCACCAGCGCCAGCGGCAGTGCCTCCGCGCCCTCCATGAACGAGCCCAGCCACCGCCCCAGCCCGGTGTCGGTGGCGGCATCGGCCAGCGCCAGCCCGCCCCCGAACAGCAGGATCAGCCCCCACGGCACCTTCACGCTGTCGGCCCATTCCAGCAGGCGCGGGCCAGACGCCCGTCCGGCAGGGATCAGGAACAGCGCCAGCGCGGCGGCAATGGCGATGGCCATGTCATCCACGCCCGACAGGCCCGGCAGGTCAGAGATCCATTGCTGGCCGACCCAGAGGCCGGCCGTGGCCAGGAAGACCAGCCCGACCCGGATTTCCGCGCCCGAGGGACGCCCCAGCCGCGCCAGTTCCGCACGCACCGCCTGCGCCGCCCGCTCGCCCTCGCTGGCGTCGGTGCGCAGCCGCGCCGCCAGCAGCAGCCAGGTCGCCACCAGCAGGGCCAGCATCACGGGCACCCCGACCTGCATCCAGTCGGTGAAGGCCACCTCGATGCCGCGCTCCTCGAGCCAGGCGATGGCGATGAGGTTCGTCGGCGAGCCGATCGGCGTCGCCACCCCGCCAATGGTGGCCGCCCAGCACACCGCCAGCAGCAGTGCTGCGGCGAAGGCGCGGTCCTCGACGCCGTCGCGGGTGGTCGCTGCGGCGACCGCCAGCGCCAGCGGGAACATCATCATGGCGGTGGCAGTGTTGGATATCCACATCGACACGAAAGCGGTGGCGGCCATGAAGCCGGCCACGATCAGGCGGGGGCGCGGCCCTGCGCCGGCCACGACGGAATAGGCGATGCGCCGCGACAGGCCCCACTTCTCGATGGCCACCGCCAGAAGGAAGCCGCCCAGAAACAGCAGCAGGATCGGGTTGGCATATTGCTGGGCCGCCTCGGCCGGGGTCTTGCCGGCGAACAGCGGCAGCGCCACCAGCGGCACCATGCCGGTCACCGGGATGGGCAGCGCCTCGGTCACCCACCACACGGCCATCAGCAGGCCCAGCGATGCCACCGCCCACGCCTCGCGCGAGAGGGGTTCGGGCGGTGCCATCGCCTGCAGCCCAAGCGCCAGCACCACCCCCAGCACCAGCCCGACCACCTGCACGCGCGTGGGGCCGGCCTGCGCCCCGGCCGTGTCCTCAGTGATGGTCGTCACCGGCGCCGGGCTCGAAGACAAAGCGACGGTCGCAATACAGGCACTCCACCACCCCGTCCGTGCCGAGGTCATAGAACACCACCGGATGGCCCAGCGCGCCGCCACCCCCATCGCACTTCACCCGGCGGGTGTGGACGATGATGGTCTCGGGCGGGGGCGGGATTTCGCGGCCGCCATGCGGCAGGGTCGGCGTGGACATCGGGCTCGGGTCTCCTGACGGCCTCTCCCTACGGACCGCGCGCCGCCGCCGTCAACGGCCCGCGCCGGTGTGAGCCTGGCCCCCGCCGGACCCATCCTCCGGTGCGAGGGCGACAGATGCCCCCTCCGGCCCTTTGGGCCACCCCGCGAAGGGCGGAGGGAGGAAAGGCGGCGTCAGCGGGCCGCGGCGCGGTGGTCCATCCCTGCGATCACGCGGTCCACCCAGGCCGGCACTTCGACCGATGCCGGGCCGTAATGGCGTTCGGAAAACAGGGCGGCATTGTCCGAGCGGTCGAGATTGATCTCGGTGCAGGGGATCTTTCCGCGCGCCGCCATGGCGACAAAGGTGTTGGCGGGATAGACCGACCCCGACGTGCCGATGGCGACGAAACGGTCGGCGGTCACCAGGCGCGTCTGGATCAGGTCCATCTGCACCGGCATCTCGCCGAACCACACCACGGCCGGCCGCAGGCCGCCGGACTTGCCGCAGGACGGGCACGGCCGATCGACCGACAGCGCGCCGGAATCATCGTGCTCGTGACCGCAGTGCGCGCACAAGGTGCGGTCGATGCGGCCATGCATGTGGATCACCTCGGGCGATCCCGCAGCCTCGTGCAGGGTGTCGATGTTCTGGGTCACCAGCGTCAGGCGCCCGCCACGCGCGGCCAGCTCACGCGAGAGGCGCGCCAGAGCCGCATGGGCGGCATTGGGTTCGGCGCCCACCATGTTGGCGCGCCGCGCGGTATAGAACGCACACACTCTGGCCGGATTGGCCCGGAACCCCTCGGGTGTGGCCAATTCCTCCAGCCGGATTTCACGCTGCAGCCCGTTCTCGTCCAGAAAGCGCCCGCTGACCCACAGCCCGTCATCGCCGCGAAAGGTGCCCAGGCCCGATTCGGCCGACACGCCCGCGCCCGTCAGTACAAAGATATGCTCGCTCATCCACGCCGCTCCTGCAAGGATGCGTCAAGATAATGGATGATTGCGGAAAAGTCCAATTCCGCCCCTCCATTCGCAGCGAAGGCTTCGTAGAGGTCGCGTGCATGCCCGCCCAGCGGCACGCTCGCCTCGCATCCGTGGGCCGCCTCTGCGGCCAGCCTCAGGTCCTTCAGCATCATCGCGGTGGCAAAGCCCGGCGCATAATCGCGGTTGGCCGGCGAGGCCGGGACCGGCCCGGGGACCGGGCAATACGCGGTCATCGACCAGCACTGTCCCGACGCCCGGGAGGCAATGTCAAAGAACACCTGCGCATCCAGCCCCAGCCGGCGCGCCAGCACGAAAGCCTCGCACGTGCCGATCATCGAGATGCCCAGCAGCATGTTGTTGCAGATCTTGGCGGCCTGGCCATTGCCCGCCCCACCGGCGTGGATCACCGCCTTGCCCATGGCCGCCAGCAGCGGGCGGCCGCGTTCGAAGGCCTCTGGCTCTCCCCCGACCATGAAGGTCAGGCTGGCCGCTGCGGCCGCCGCCGTGCCGCCCGACACCGGGGCATCCAGCATGGACAGGCCGTGCGCGGCGGCGTCATCCGCCAGGGCCCGCGCGGTGGCGACGTCGATGGTCGAGCAGTCGATGCACAGCGTTCCGGGCGCCAGCGTGGGGAACAGCGCCCCCCAGACCGTGCGGCACGCCGCACCCGATGGCAGCATGGTGACCACGGCCTCGGCCCCCGTCGCCGCTTCGGGCGCGGTGCCGGCGCGCGCGGCCCCCGCCTCGACCGCCCGCGCCAGATGGTCCTCGGACAGGTCGAAGGCGACCACCACGTGACCCGCGCGCACCAGCGAGGCGGCCATCGGCCCGCCCATATTGCCCAGACCGACAAATCCGATGCGTGTCATGGCGGTGCTCCGTTCAGGCGGCGTCGGTGCCGGCGATCACCGCCGTCTCGCAGGCGGCGGCGGCGTCCCAGGCGGCAAAGGCGCGATCGGTGAACAGGGTCTCGCTCCACGCCTCGGCCACAGGGGTGAGCGGCACGGCATAGGTGCGCAGCCGCGTGGCGACGGGGGCGAAGAAGGCGTCCACGATACCCGCGCGCGCGCCATTCAGCCACGGACCGTGGGGGTTGATCGCGCCCTTCAGCTCGTCCCACAGGGCAAAGATGCGCGCGATGTCGGCCCGGGTCGCCTCGTCCCAGGTCCGCGGCCCGGTGCGCCGGCGCAGGTTCATCGGCAGATTGCGGCGCAGGGCGGCAAAGCCCGAGTGCATCTCGGCCACCGCAGACCAGGTCCGCGCCCGCGCGATCCGTTCTTGCGGCCACAGTCCGGCATCGGGGGCCACTTCGGCGGCCCATTGCGCAATGGCCAGGCTGTCATGGATGGGCGTCCCGCTCGGCAGGGCCAGCACCGGCACCAGACCCGACGGGCTGGCCGCCCGCAGGGTCGCGGTCGGGCGCGCGCCCACCTCGCCCAGCGTCACCATCTCCTCGGTGAAGGCGATGCCGGCCCAGTGCAGCGCCAGCCAGGGCCGCATCGACCACGAGGAATAGTTCTTGTTGCCGATCGTCAGGACAGGAAGGGTCATGGCGAGGTCCTAGAGGCGGCCAACCCGCTTGTCCAACCGGACGCCGCGGGGGTTCGTACAACGGCGCGGCCGGAGTGGCCGCGATCGCGATTGCCAGGCCGATGGTCCGACGCGGGCGACTTCAGACCAGCACGATCACACTTCGGGCGATCACATAAAGTCCAGTCGCCACCAGAACCGCCGAAAACACGATCGCAAGCATCCTGCGACGCGTTTCCAGCGCCTGTGACCCCAGCCCGCCCAGGATCGCGCCGCCCAGTCCACCAAGGGTCATCAGCCCAGCGATCGGCCAGTCGACCAGGCCGGAACCCGCATAACTGGCCAGCGCCGTCAGTCCGAACGCCGAAACGGCGACCAGCGAGGTGCCCATGGCGACACTCAGCGGCAACCCTGCCGACGCCACCAGACCGGGGACCACCAGAAAGCCGCCACCAACGCCGAAAAAGCCCGACGCGGCGCCGACCCCGAACCCTATCGCCCCGAGCTTCGGCGCCATCACCGCGGCGTTGCCCGGGGTCATGCGGACGGCAACGGCAGCGTCGGGCTCGCTCCTGGTGCGCAATGACAGCACCCCCACGAGAATCATCACCGCGCCAAATCCGGCCAGAAGTGCCCGGCCATCCACAGCCTTGCCGAGCAGCGTTCCCAGCCAAGCGCCCGCGACCCCTGCCGTCGCGAACACCAGCCCGCACGGCCAGCGGACATTCCCCCGGCGCGCGTGGCGCCAGAGCGCAAGAAGGGCGTTGCCCGCCACTGCGGCAGCCCCCGTGCCGATGGCAGTATGGGGATCGCTCACCCCGACGAAATACACCAGCAGCGGTACCGCGAGGATCGAGCCTCCCGCCCCCAGCAGGCCGAGGATCGCGCCGATGACAGCGCCCGAGGCCAGCGCGGCAAGCGACTGCAGAAGGTCGGGGGGAACCATCTCAGGCGGCCGCGCGGTTCCACGGCATCACCGCGAGGACCTTCGCCAGTCCGCACCACCCTGAAGCGCCTGCGAAGAGCAGGCCTGCCCCCACCAAGCCGCTCACAGCGTGCCATGCCGGATCGACCGTCATCCCCAGAACAAAGCCCACCAGCGCGAGTCCGCCAGCGGCTATCTGGACCTGACGCATCAACTCCAGCGGTGCCTTGCGATCGGCCTCGACCGCCAGACCAGCCGCCTTCCACGCCTCGAGCCCGCCTTCGAGCAGGAACCCCTCGCAGGCCGCCCCGGCCGCGGCATCGCGCAGCAGGTGGGCGCTTGCCGCCGTCCGGTTTCCCGACCGGCAGTGGAAGACCACGGCAACGTCGTTGCAAACGGGCGGGACGCCCTTTGACAGCGGGGCCGAGCGAGCGCCGGGTATGCGCTCGCGCGCGTGTTCATCCGCTTCGCGTACGTCGATCAGGACGGCGCCCTGCTGGATGAGTTTACGAGCCTCTGGCACCGAAATCGTCCTCATTGTCCTTCTCCTTCGTCATCAATGGCTGCATCGGAACAGAAAAGCTGATGCAGGGTCTCGAGAATGGCGGCCACCTTGGTGTCGGTGATCCGGTAACTGATGCTGGTGCCCTCCCGCCGGGTCCCGACCAGACCCTGTTCGCGCAGGATGGCGAGGTGCTGGGAAAGGGCGGACTGGGAAAGCCCCGAGATTGCCACCAGCCGTCCGGCCGGCGCCTCGCCTTCCTCCATGAGGGCGCAAAGAACCAGCAGCCGTCCGTCATGTCCGAGCCCCCGCAGGAAGCGCGCGGCCTCCGCAGCCTTCTCCGCCATGTCCGCCAGTGTCGTTCGTGCGGTCCTCTCGCGCATCCGGATGGCCTCCTCGACGAGCTATATATCAGGCTTGTCTTATTTATCAATAGCTAATATATGAGGGATCACAGAGCCGGAGTCCGAAATGTCCCCCGAGATCATCGCCTTTTTCGACGTACCCACCTTCACCGTCACCTATCTGGTGATCGACCCCGCGACGAAGGCGGCGGCCGTGGTGGACCCGGTCATGGATTACGATCATGCGAGCGGGCGGGCACACCACGCCTCCGCCGCAGCGGTCCTGGAGGCGGCGGGCAGCCGGGATGCCCGCAT
>DBAV01000223.1 GCA_002291875.1 Hyphomonadaceae bacterium UBA1001 | reverse complement strand
GCGCGCACGCCCGCGGCGCGCACGACCGGCACCCAGCGTTCGCGTTCCGCCGCGTAGAAGGCATCCACCTCGGCGGTGGTCCAGGGTTCGTCGGGCAATTCGCTGCCCATCATGGCCAGCCTGTCGCGCAGGCCGGGGCGGCGGAGGGTCATGTTGAACCCCTCTGCCAAGCGCTGCACGATGGCCTCTGGCATGCCCGCGGGGGCGGCGATGCTGTTCCAGGTATAGCCGGTGAAGCCGGGCAGACCAGCCTCGTCCAGGGTGGGGATATCAGGCGCGGCGGGCAGGCGGCGCTGCGCCGCCACGCCCAGGATGCGCGCGCGGCGGTCGCGGTGATGCGGCAGGGCGGTCAGCAGCGCATCGAACATGAAGGTCAGCCGGCCGGCCATCACATCGGTCAGCGCCAGGGCGGAGGAGCTGTAGGGCACATGCACCAGATCGGGCCGCGCGATCCCGGCCTCCGCGGCGAAGCGCGCGCCCACCACATGGGTGGTGGTGCCGACCGGGCCCGAGCCGTATTCCGCCCGCCCGCCGGCGCGCTGCTGCGCGATGAAGCCAGGCAGATCGGTGGCGGCGGCACCCGGCGGGATCACCAGCGCCATGGGCACCAGGTTGATCATCGAAAGGCCGCGCAGCGCGCGCGCCACATCGACCGGCAGGGGGTCGAAGATGGCGATGTTCATCACCAGCTGCGAGATGGTGCCGAACAGCAGCGTGTCGCCATCGGGCTGGGCGCGGGCCACCGCCTCGACCGCGCGCATGCCCGATGCGGCGGGCAGGTTGTCGATCATGATGCGCCGGCCGATCGCGGCTTCGGCCTCGGCCGCGACCAGCCGGGCGACGACATCGGCATTGGCGCCGGCGGCGCTGGCCACGACCAGGCGCAGCGGCCTGTGGTCCTGGGCGAGGGCGAGGGCCGGCAGTGACAGGCCGGCGGCGAGGACGGAGCGGCGTGACAGGGCGTTCATGCGCCCTATATGCACTTGCGACGCATTCTCAACAAGGGCCGATGCGCGGTTTTTTCAGCCTGTCACTTGCCCTGCGAACAGCCCGCCGCTAAGGCGCGCCACCCCTTGCAAGGAACCCATCATGGCCATCGAACGCACCTTCAGCATCATCAAGCCCGACGCCACGCGGAACAACCACACCGGCGCCATCAACGCCATCTTCGAGAAGAACGGCCTGCGCATCATCGCCCAGAAGCGCATCTGGATGAGCCGCGCGCATGCCAAGAAGTTCTACGAGGTGCATGCCGCGCGCCCGTTCTACAACGACCTGGTGGACTTCATGGTCTCCGGCCCCGTGGTGGTGCAGGTGCTGGAAGGCGAGAATGCGGTGATGAAGAACCGCGACCTGATGGGTGCGACCAACCCGGCCAATGCCGCCGAGGGCACCATCCGCAAGCTGTTCGCGGAGAGCATCGAGGCCAATTCCGTGCATGGTTCGGACAGCGCCGAGAATGCGGCGATCGAGATCGCGTATTTCTTCGCCGGCTACGAGTTGGTCGGGTGATGTCAGGCGGCGCCTTCGGCTGACGCTGCGTGTCAGCCGAAGGCGCCCACCTCATGCGTGATCGCCGCCGAACAGCCGCGCACCAGCGCGAAAAGCCGGCGCATCGGCGTGAAGATTTCGGCATGTTCCCGGGCATAGCTCGGGCCTTCCTGGGGTGCGGCGGGTTCGTGGAAATCCAGCCCCGCCACCGGATCGGGTGCCGCGGGGAACACCGTCTCCAGCACCGCCAGCGCCGGTTCCACATCCAGCGCCAGGATGCGTGCGATCACCGCCTCCCGCGTGGTGCCGTGGCGCGGGCTGAATTCCGGCACGCTCACCGCCAGCAGCCATAGCCGGTGGATCAGCGCCAACCGCAGCGCGTGCAGCAGCACCAGCCGCTGCGGCATCTGCGGCAGGTCGTTCCAGACCGCGCGCAGCGCCAGATGGTCCGCCTTCAGCCGCCGGTAGAGCCGCCGCAGCGCGGCCGCCATGTCGAGCGCATCGAGCGGCGCGGCGACGGCCAGCAGCGCCTCGCGACGCCCCGGGCGGCGCGTCGCCGCGGCGCGGTCGAGCCAGGTCGAGGGGTCGAGCGTGCCGATCACCGCGCGCAGCACGCCGAGGTCCGAGGCAGCCGCGGCGCGCGCGGCCATCTGCATCGCGCGGCGGAAGCGCGGCGAACGCGCGCGCAGATCCTGGAAGGCCTCGGGGTTCGCGTTCACCGCCGCACCCAGGCCTTGCAGTGTGTTCGCGAGCCAGCCCACCTGGTGCAGGATCGCGTTGTTGGGGATGGCGCGCAGCTGCGAGGGGTGGCTGATCCGCGCGGGCCCGCCCAGCCCATCCGTCTGCCGCGCCGAGGGGCGTGAGCCGGTGCGCTCGATCAGCCCAGGGCCGAAGCCGCCGAGCAGCGCGGCATAGCCCGGGTCCTCGACGAGGGCCTGCACCTCGCGCCGCAGGGTCGCGAAGAAATCCGCGCCGTAGTCGCTCTCCGCGTAGATCGGGTCGGGCTCGGGCGAGGGTTCCGCGAAGGCGTGCTCGGCGATGCGCGCGACGGTGGCGGCGGCCAGTTCCGGCGTGCCGAAGAGCAGGTAGCCATCGCCTCCCTGGAAGCTCGATTCCTCGCGCACCGGCAGCCCGGCCTCGGCGAGGCCGCGCCGCGCCTGGGGCGGGAAAAGGTAGGCGAGGCGATCGGCCAGACTGTCGGGGTGGCCGCCGCGGCCGATGCTCTCGCCATGCGTGTCGAACAGCACCACCTCGATGCCCGAAAGCCCGTGGCGCCTGAGCAGTTCGCCCAGCCGCAGCTTGAGGCGTTCCACGAGGTAGGAGGCGGCGAGCTGTCCCACGTAGCGCCCGGAATCCGAGTAGCCGAATTGCAGGCACAGGCGGCCATGGTGGCGCAGGTAGTCGCGGTAGTGCGGGCTGCGCAGCGCCTCGTCCAGCACACGCTCGCCGCGCTCGAGCGCGCTGGCGGTCTCGAAGAGGGGCGAGATCTCGACATGCTTGTCGCAGCCGAGGTGCATGGCGAGCCAGAGTGCCGCCAGCAGCGTGTAGCCGCTTTCCGTCTCCGCGATCAGGAAGCGCACGGGCGAGGAGCCGTCCACCCATTTCGCGATCTGCGCCACCGTCATCATCAGCTTGGCGGCGGAGGCCTGCTCGGCCAGCAGCGCGCCGAAATCCACCGCGCGCGGGGAGGGGGACTGGAGCGCGGCGTTGACCTGCGCGAGCAGGGAGCGACGCTGCGCCATGTCATCGGGCGAGGCCTGAATTCCCAGGCGCTGGCGCAGCGCGTTGTGCACCTGGGTGGCGTTGAGGCGGACATGGGTGTGGGCGAGGGAGAGCCCGTGCCCGACGAGCCCCGCGCGCGCGATGGCCAGCCGCCGCCGCGCCGTCTCGTCGCGCTGGACGGTGATGGCGGCCTCGAAGGCGTGGAGCAGGGGGGTGATGGAGGTGAGCGCCGCCTCGGCGCGGCCGACCATGACCTCGGCCAGCGCCTGGACCCGCGCTGGGTCGGGCTTCTCCGGCACGGCGGCGAGCTGGGCGAGGCGCGCCTCGACGGCGGCGGCGAGGCGCGCCGCCAGCTCGGGCGCATCGCCCTCCACCTGGGCGTGCAGCCGCTCGAGCTGGAGGCGCTTCATCACGAGGCGCAGGCGCAGCGTGTCCCACCAGCCGATATCGGTGCGGCCGTCGGTGTCATAGCCGACCCAGGACCCCAGTCTTACGGGCGCCGGGCAGAGGCTGTGCCAGCGGT
>DBAV01000062.1 GCA_002291875.1 Hyphomonadaceae bacterium UBA1001 | reverse complement strand
CGGCCGGGGGGGGGCGGGAGGCCGCGACGCTGGCGCGAGCACCGCATCGAGGTCCACACCCTCCTCGCGCGGGGCAAAGCCTCCGGCCTCCTGGGCGCCGCGGATGGCGTCGATCTGGCGCGCGGTCACGCGACGGGCGTCCTCGGGGTCGGCCACGATGCTGGGACGCAGGAACACCATCAGATTGGTGCGGGTGCGCGAGGTGCCCTCGCTGCGGAACAGCCGGCCGGCGATCGGGATGTCCGACAAAAGGGGAATTGCCGACTGGGTGCGCTGGAGGTCGTCCTGGATCAGCCCGCCCAGCACGATGATCTCGCCATCGTCGACCTGGACCACGTTCTCGATCAGGCGGCGATTGGTGATCAGGTCACTGGACGTGCTGGCCACCGGGCCGAACACGCTGGACACCTCCTGGGCGATGTCCAGCCGGATGGCCCCGCCATCGCTGATGCGCGGGGTGACGGTCAGGCGCACGCCGACATCCTGGCGGGTCACGGTGCGGAACGGGTTTCGGTTGTCATCGCCCAGCGCCTCGCCCGTGGTCACGGGGATCTGCTGGCCGACCAGGATCGAGGCTTCCTCGTTGTCCAGTGTCAGCACGGACGGTGTGGACAGCACGTTCGAGCCGGTGTCCTCGCGCAGGGCGTTCAGGATAAAGCCGAACAGCACACCGTCGGCGTTCTGCCCGCCAAAGCCGAATGCCCCCCCGCGCGCGCCCAGCAGCGAATTGATGGCCGCCGAGCGCAGCGTCCCCGCCCCCACGCTGTCATCGTCCTCGCCCAGCGCCAGTGCACCGGTCAGCGCCAGCAGGTTCGGTGCCGAGCGGCCGACATTCTGGGATACGAAGGGCACCGAGTTCGACTGTGTGCCCGCCAGCAGGAACTGAAGCCCCAGCTCCTTGGCGGCCTGGTCGGACACCTCGACGATGATTGCCTCGACCAGGATCTGGGGCTGGCGAACGTCCAGGCGGGCGATCACATCGCCCAGGATGCGCTGGGTGTCGGGATCGGCCGACACGATCAGCGCGTTGGTGGCCTTGTGCGCGGCGATGTTGGCCCGCCGCGGCGAGGCGGCCGCAGAGGCCGCGCCCCCGGCCGAACCGCCTTCTGCCTGGGTGAGGGTGGCCGAGACCTGGGTCAGGATCGGCACGATCTCCTCGGCCACGGCAAAGCGCAGCGGAATGACGCGGATGTCGTCCCGGTTCGAGGCGCGTGCGTCGAGATCAACGAGGATGGGCACGATGCGGTCGAGCGTCCGTGCGTCGCCGCGCAGCACCAGCGCATTGCCGGTCCCCACGGGAATGGCCGTGATGGTGCGCGTACCCTCCGCGCCCGCCGCCCCCGAAGATGCCAGTCCCTCGGCGATGCGGGCCATTTCGGCCGCGCCCATGTTCGAGAGCGTGAGCGTGCGAAAATCCGAAGTGTCCTGGTCGAGCCGGGCGATCACCGCGCGGATGCGCTGCACATTGTCGCCGAAATCGACCACCACCAGCGCGCTCGAGCCGGGCTGTGCGGCGACCTGTCCGCGCTCGGACAGGAGGGGTCGCACCGCACCGGCAACGCTTTCGGGGCTGGCGAAGCGCAGACGGAACACCTCCGAGACAAAGCGGTTCTGGACGCCGGTTTCGGTGCCGGGGGCTGCGGGCGCTCGGGCCGCGGCCTCCTCGGGCACCACCCGCCAGGCATTGCGGCCTGTCGGAACCGCGACAAAGCCATTGGCGCGCAGGGTGGACTGGAACAGCGTGAACAGCTCTTCGTTCGACAGGGCGCGTTGGGAGATGACGGTGACGCGGCCCTGCACGCGCGGGTCGATGATGATGGTCCGACCGGTGGTGCGCGCCACATCCTCGATGAAGGCGCGGATGTCGACGTCGCGCAGGTTCAGCCCCTGGGTGGCCTGGGCAAACGCGGCGGGCGGTTCGGCCAGGGGCAGGAGCCCGAGCGCGAACGCAGGCGCGATCAGGGCGAGAGCAAGGGGGGTGCGGGTCTTGATCGGCATGCCGGTCACGTTTGCAACAGGCCGATGACGTTCCCGTGACAGCGTTCGCCTGTCGGGCGACCTAGAGCAGCGGCAGCGTGATGGTCCGAGCCTCACCATCGCGCTCGACGGTCAGGCGAGCGCCCCCCGCGGCGCGCAGGTTCGTCAGCAGGCCATCAAGGTCCGGCACCGCGCGGTCATTGACCAGAGTGACGATGTCGCCGGGTGCAAGGCCCGCTTCGACCAGTGGCGCTGGCAGCGTGTTGGACGATACCTGCCAGGCGACCGGCTGGCCGGTGCGCAGGACCGGCGAAAGGCCCAGCTGTTCCACCAGGATGGCAGGCAATTGTGCTGATCCCGCAACCGGGGTCGAAGTTGGCTGCACGCCCGCTGCGCCAAGCGAAAACGTGGTTTCGGGCCCGGTCGGCTGCGGCGCCGGGGCGGACGCGCCTGCGCGCGGCAGGGACAGGCGGCTGGAGCCGCCGGCATGGCGCACGATGACATGATCGCCATGCACGGCGGTCAGTGTCACCCCTTCGACCGGGCTGTCGCCGACGATGACCACCCGCTGGGCCGCATCGCCCACCCCGATATAGGCGCTGCCCTGCGAGGGCCGCGCGCCGGTCCGCACGCCGGCCAGCCGCAAGGAGGCGAGCGCGGCGGGAGCCGTGCCCATCACGGGTGCCGCCCCCTCGAGGCTCACCGTCAGCGCAGGCTCGGAGAACCGCGCATTGGGGGTGAAGGGGGTCCGGGTGACACTGGTCAGCCGGGCGGCCCCCGAAGCGCTGAGGCCCGCCAGCGACTGGGGCGCTGACGAGGCCGCCGCCAGCGATGGCGGGGTGAGAAGCGCCCAGGTGTACTGCACCACGCCAAAGGCGACCGCCCCGACCAGTACGGCCTCGAGCATTGGCAGCACCGAGCCGGACGTCAGCCGTCCCACGGGTGACCCCGCGATCTGGCGCTGGAGAAGCCCAAAGAGGGTGCGGCCGCCTTGTGTCATGTCAGGAACCCCTCAGAAGTCGGTGCTGAGGCCGATCGAGAACGAGGTGCCGAGGTCATAGGTGTTCAGGTCGACCCGTGCGCCGCCGAGCTCCTGGAACTCTTCATAGTCCTCGTTCAGGATGTTGCGGGCGCTGAGGCTGACGCCGAAATCGCGGTCGAACACCGTGAAGCCGCGCCGATAGACCAGGTCCACCAGCGTGCCCGGACGCTCACGCACGTCCGGCAGGCCAGCGACCCCGCGCACCCCGATCCGCTCGCCGACAAAGGTGACGAGGGCGGTCAGCTGCGAGCGTGCCTCCTCGTCCTCATAGCCGAACTGGATGTTGGCGAGATGCTCGGACTGGCCCTGCAGCTGCGAGCCGTCGCGGATGAACAGGCTGGCGGGCACGGGCGTGCCGACATTGCTTTCCTCGCGCACCCGGTCGCCCGCCGCCACCCGAACCTCGGAGGTGGAGTAGGTGTAGTTCGCGGCCACCAGCCATTGCTTGCTGTCCCACCACGCGCCCTGCAGCGGGCTGTCGAAGAAGCGCCGCACGTCGATCTCGACGCCATACAGCAACGCCTCGGGCGCATTGAGGAAGGTGGTCCGCGGCCGGCCGGACCCGACCGACTGCACGATGGTTTCGACCGGATTGGTCAGCTGTTTGGCGAACAGGCCGACCGAAAGGTACTGGTTCGCCTCGAAATAGTACTCCCAGCGGGCGTCGAGATTGATGATCTCGGAGTCCTCGAGGAAGCGGTTCCCCGAAAACTCGCGGTCATTGTCGATGTCGAGGAAGATCTGGGGCGCAAGCTCGCGGAACTGCGGGCGTGCGATGGTCTTGGAGGCACCCACACGCAGCTGCATGTCCTCGGCAAAGTTCCAGGTCACGGTCAGCGCCGGCAGCCAGTACTGGTTGTCGAGGGGCGCTGCGGCCGCGCCCGCCACCTCGCCCTGGAACAGGGCGCGCGGGCGTACGGTCTGGGTGCCGTCCTCGAAACGCACCCCGCCCGAGACGCGCACCAGCGGGATCACCTCGGCGTCGACCATCACATAGGCGGCGTTGGTTTCGAGCTCGCCGGTAAAGGCGGCGATGCCGTCTCCGCCGGTGACCTCGATCAGCTCCAGCCGGCCCGGATTGATGTTGAGGTCGGCAGTCAGGAAGTCGACGCGCTGCTGCTGCACCGCATCCGGCAAGGGCGCCACCGCCGCCAGGCGGAAATCGCGCGTCTCGCTCTCGCGGGTGTTCGAGAAATAGGCGACGCCGGCGCTGATCGTGGCATCACGCTCGTCCGAGAGGGCAAAGACGTAGGACACGTCCGCGCCGCCGCTCAGAACCTCGTCCCTGATCTCGGAAAACCGGATGCGGTTCTGCTCGCGAGAGGCAGAGTGGACATAGACCGGCTGTGCGGCCGTGCCGACATTGCGGTAGCGGATCGACCATTCGTTCGGCGAATTGCGCTCGGATGTGGCATAGCTGCCGCGCCAGCTGAGCTCGAGCGGGCCGAATTCGTGCAGCCCCTCGAGCTGGGTGTCGTAGAGGGTGCGTTCGATCCAGCGCGTTTCCTCGTCCAGGATGTCGGCACCGGCCTCGACCGCAAACCCCTCGCGGACCTGTGTGTCCTTGGTGGCGTTGCGGATGTAGAGGTTGGTCCACTTGAACTCGCCGCCATCCCAGTCGACACCGAGGCCAACAAGGCCATTCAGCGTGACGTCGTTGCGCGTCAGTTCGGTGTCGAAATCGGACTGCACCACCAGACCCGCCTGGTCGATGGCACCGCTCTGCTGGATGGCCTGGCGGCTGCGCCACTCGCTGTCCCAGCCGATCACACCGATGAAGCCGACTTCTGCCTGGCCGATCTGGGTCGAGGTTCCGCCGGAAATCTCGAAGCTGCCATCGGGGGGCACCACGCCTTCCTGGATCAGGCGCACCTCCGCATTGGGCAGCGAGCGGCCCATGATCTGCAGTTGGAGGGGGGTGAAGAAGGTCGGGCTGATCCGGCGACCGCTGTTGATGGCGGCCTGGATGTCGTCGGGAATGCGGCGCAGGCCATCGTCATAGCCCAGCCAGTCCTGGTTGCCGCCATCGTGCAGCAGGCCGTCCCGTCCGTGGGTCTCGGTATTGCCCCCGATGCCGGCACGCGCTGACAGGAAGGGCGATCGCGGGGTGGCCAGCGTGCGCAGGTCGATCGTGCCGCCGCCGAACTCGCCGCTGAGGTTGGGCGAGAAGGTCTTCTGGATCTCTACGTTTTCCAGGATGTTGGTGGGGAAGATGTCGAGCGGGGCAACACGGCGCAGCGGTTCGGGGCTGGGCAGGGGCGAGCCGTTCAGGGTGGCAAAGGAATAGCGGTCGCCAAGCCCGCGTACGAAGACAAACCGGCCACCGACCAGCGACAGGCCCGCCACCCGCGTCAGCGCCGTCGCGGCGGTATCATCACCCTGGCGCGCTAGGTCCTCGGCGGTGACGACCGCCACCACTTCGGCGGTCTCGCGCAGCGGTTCGGGAATGTTGCGGCCCAGGACGACGATCTCGCCCTCGGCCTCGAGTTCATCGTCGTCGAACGCGTCGTCCTCGTCCTCGATGGCCTCTGGCTGGACCGCTTCGCTGGACGGGGGCGTGGTCGGCTGCTGCTGCGCGAAGGCCGCGGGCACGGTCAGCGCCGTGGTCATCAGGAGCAGGCCGCTGAGGGACCGGGTGATCGTCTTCATCGTGGTGGCCTTTCGCAGGTCGACCGGAACGGGGCCGGTGCTTTGCGGGTCAGTGCGACAGCGCCCTCTGGGCGAAGGAGAGGGGTTCGGACCCCGGCCACGCGTGCGGCCGGGGTCCGGTGTCCCTGGGCGATCAGCAGAGCGAGCCGCTGGCCAGCCCGCAGGTCCATCCGCGCCACCAGGTGTCACCGGTATCGCGCACGGCGCCGATGTAGGACACCTGGGTCAGGGTGGACCCAAGGGCGGTCAGGCCGCTGGCCGCCGGACGGGCCGCCTCGTTCGCGCCATTGATGAACGGACGGGTGAACGGGCCACCGCCGGGCGCCAGGCTGGACGTGCCGCCGGTGATCAGATTGTTCGACCCCGAGGCATTCATGATCGCCTCGATCTGCGCCAGGGTCACGCCCGAGCCGGCCCGGAGCGGGGTGGCGCAGGTGAAGAACTGGCTCTGCAGGACGGGCGCGGCATTGATGGTCGCAGCGTCCGCCATGGTCAGGCAGAAGGGCTGGTTGTGGACGACCCCGTTCACCAGCGTGCCATCGGTGCCGCGCCGCAGCAGGATGCCGTTCGCAGCGCCCGCACCGCTCGAGGCCCGGTTCGACCCCACGAAGGTGAAGTTGGCGATCACCGGATTGGCGCGCGGCAGGCTGTCGAACACCGCAGGCGCGTTGTCGGCCTCGATGATGTTGTCGCCCGAACCGTCACGCTGCAGCGCGATCACGAACTGCATCTGGCCGGTCCATCCAAAGTCCCAGTCCAGGCTGTCGTCGTCATTGCCCGTCAGCACGATCCAGCGGGCATTCGCCGTGCCGCCGAAAAATTCGATGCCGTCATCGGACGAGTTGTGGATCTGGACATATTCGATGGTGGTGGCCGAACCGACGCCGTTCAGCGTGATGCCGTTCAGCTCGCGCCCGGGCGCCACCTCGAAGCCCGGATACTTGACCTGGACAAACCGCAGCGTGCCCGAATTGTCGTTCGGGGTCGCCCCGCCATAAAACACCGGCAGAGCCTCGAACTGAGCCTGGCAGCCCGCGGTGCCGCCGGTGGCGCCGGCCGCCGCACAGGTGTTGATCGGCGCACGGCCATTGATGACGATGCCGCCCCACTGGCCCTGGCTGGTCGCCGTGTCGGTGCCCTCCACATCCTGCACCGAGGTGAAGATGATCGGCGCATCGGCCGTTCCGTTCGCGACGATCTGCGAGCCGCGCTGGATCACGAGATAATCCAGCGTGCCGGCCGAAACCACGGTCACACCGGCGTCGATGATGAGGCGCCCCTGGGCGCCGCCGGCCAGCGAGCCGTCCGCTCCGACGTCCCGGCCGACCGTAACCGCACCCACCAGCTGGTAGATGTTGCCGCGCGGCAGCCTGAGGTCACCGACGATGGCCCCGGCAGACGCCTCGATCACGCAGCGACGCTGGCCGACCAGCGAGCCATCCTCGCGGGTGCCGGTCGGGCAGCCTGCGGTGGCGGCGAACAGCTGGAAGGTCCAGCCCGATGCCCAGGAATTGGTCTCGTCCTCGGTGCCGGAGAACGCGCCCACATAGTTCTGGGCGCGGAAGAACGGACCCAGCGTGGTGGCGTCGAATGCCGTCGCCGCACGCTCATTGGTGCCCGGAAACAGGCCGCGCACCAGGGTCGACGCCGGCGGTGGCGCGCCGACCGATCCGGGGCGGTTGTTGGTGCCGAGCACGAACACTGCCTCCGCGCCGGCCGCGTTGACGTTGGTGTCGTTGAGATAGGGATTGGTGCAGGTCAGCAGCGTCGAGTCAAAGCGCGGCGCGGCGGTCACGGTCTGGGCATCGTCGATGTCCAGGCAGTTGGCCTGTCCGGCAACCACCGTGTTGACGATGCGCGCATCGGTGCCGCGACGCAGCAGGATCGCGGCGGACGTGGCGGTGTTGTTCGATCCGACGATCGTCATGTTGGCGATAGTGGGATTGGCGCGCGGCAGGCTGTCGAACACCAACGGGGCATTGTCCGCCTCGATCGCCGCATCGCCCGAGCCGCGCGACTGGCGGATCACAAGGTTCTGGACATTGCCCGTCCAGCCAAAGTCCCAGTCCAGGCTGTCGTCGTCATTGCC
>DBAV01000264.1 GCA_002291875.1 Hyphomonadaceae bacterium UBA1001 | reverse complement strand
CCGGCACCACCGGCGCCCGCGCTTCCGAGCGCGGCTGTTTCGGTGAAACCGGCCTTGGAAGGCCGGGCTCCTTTGCCTCTCCAGCATCAAACCTGGCGCCGTCGGAGCCCGCGCTTCCAGGCGCGGTTTTCGTTTCAAAAACCGGCCTTGGAAGGCCGGGCTCCTTTGCCACTCCAGTATCAAAACCGGCGCCGTCGGAGCCCACGCTTCCGAGCGCGGCTGTTTCGGTGAAACCGGCCTTGGAAGGCCGGGCTCCATTCGGCATGGGCGGCGGGGGGTGTCGCGCGCCCGGTGAGGGGCGCGCGACGGGTCCGTCAGGGGGCCTCAGCCGCGAGCGGCCGAAGCGAGGGGCATGGGCGGTCCGGTGACACGGGCGGCCGCGCGGTCCTGGCCGCGACGGATCGCCTTTTCGATCTCCATCGCGAACAGCACCACGACCGCCGCACCCGCGCCCACGGCAAAGCCGAGCCAGCCGATGTCGGTGGTGTTGAAGATCGGCTGGAGCAGCGGGACATAGGTCACCGCCAGCTGCAGCACGAAAGCCACAAGCACCATGCCCAGCAGGGTCGGGTTGTCCATCGGGTTCAGCTTCCAGACCGGCTCGCGGAACGAACGGATGGAGGCGGTACGCCCGATCTGCAGCAGCGCCAGCGTCAGGAACACCATGGTGCCCACGTAGAGCTGGTCGGCGGCCGTGAAGGTGCCATCCGCGCTCGCTGCATACCAGGCGGTCGCGCCTGTGCCGATGGTGATCGCCCCGATCAGCAGGCCCAGCCACATCACATGCACGCCCAGCCCCCGCGCAAAGATGCTCTCGCCCGGCTTGTGCGGCGGGCGGCGCATGGTGTTGGCTTCGGCCTTCTCCACCCCCATCCCGAGGCCGAGCAGGCCGTCGGTGAGCAGGTTCGAGAACAGGATCTGGATCGGGGTCAGGAGCAGCGGCAGGCCGAAGAAGGGCGGGATGGCCACCGTCATGACCTTGCCGACATTGCCCGCGATCGAGAACTGCACAAAGCGGCGCACATTGTCGTACACCACGCGGCCTTCCTCGACCGCCGCCACGATGGTGGCGAAGTTGTCGTCGAGCAGCACCATGTCGGCCGCCTCTTTCGACACGTCGGTTCCGGTGATGCCCATGGCGACACCGATGTCGGCCTTCTTGAGGGCGGGGGCGTCGTTGACGCCGTCACCGGTCATGGCGACAACATGGCCGCGGGCCTGAAGCGCCTCGACGATGCGCAGCTTGTGCTCGGGGCTGACGCGGGCGAACACCGACACGGTCTCGACCCGCTCCTGGAGCTGCTCGGCCGACATCCGTTCGAGTTCGACGCCGGTCACCACCTCGTCACCCGTCCGCCAGATATCCAGGTCCGCGGCGATCTTGCGTGCCGTCAGCGGATGGTCGCCCGTGATCATCACCGGTCGGATGCCGGCACGGCGGCATACCGCAACGGCGTCGGCGGCTTCTGCGCGCGGCGGATCGATGATCGCCACCAGTCCCAGCAGCACCAGCTCCCGCTCGAGCGTTTCGGGGCCGACATCGCCCGGCACCGCGTCGAACGGGCGTGCGGCGATGGCCAGCACCCGCATGCCGTCGCCGCCAAAGCGGTCATTGGCTGCCAGCATGGCCGTGCGGCGCGCCTCGTCCAGCGGCTCGACACCGCTTTCGGTCAGGATCGCCGTACACAGCGGCATCATGGCGTCGGGCGCGCCCTTGGTGACGCCGACCAGCGCCCGACCCTGCGCCACCACCCCGATCGGACCCTCGCCCAGCGTGTGGATGGTGCTCATCCGCTTGCGGTCGCTGTCGAAGGCGACTTCGGCCACGCGCGGGTGAAGGCCCTCCAGCGTCGCCTTGCCAAAGCCGATGCCCTGGGCCGCGACGATCAGCGCGGTCTCGGTGGGGTCGCCAACCGCCTCGGTGCCCCCGCCCTGGACATTGCGGAAGAAGGCGTCGTTGCAGAGCGCGGACGCCTCGAGCAAGGCTGCCACGTCGCCGCGGGACGCAAGGTCGCCTTCGCCCAGTGTAAAGGTGCCCGCGGCCGTGTGCACCATGGTGGCGGTCATGCGGTTCTGGGTCAGGGTGCCGGTCTTGTCCGAACAGATCACCGTGACCGAGCCCAGCGTCTCGACGGCGGGCAGCTTGCGGATCAAAGCCTTGCGCTTGAGCATCCGCCGGGCGCCCAGCGCCAGCGTGAAGGTCAGCACCGCGGGCAGGCCCTCGGGAACGATGGCGACGGCGATCGACACCCCGGTCAACAGCACCAGCGACATGTCCTCGCCGCGTGCCATGCCCGATACCACGATCACCGCAGCAATCAGGATGGCGATCACCGCGAGGGCCTTGCCCAGGCCATCGAGGCGTTTCTGCAGCGGCGTTGCCGAGTGCTTGACCGTCTGGATCATCGACGCGATCTTGCCGAGTTCGGTCGCCATGCCGGTTTCGACCACCACGGCCTCGCCGCGTCCAAAGGTGACCGCGGTGCCCGAATAGACCATGTTCTTGCGGTCGCCGACCGTCACGTCCGCGCCGGGAATGACCTTTTCGACCTTCTCGACGGGTTCGGATTCCCCCGTGAGGGCCGCCTCCTGAACCCGCAGCGAGACGCTTTCCAGCACGCGCGCGTCGGCAGGCACCACATTGCCCGCTTCCAGCCGCACGATGTCGCCCGGCACCAGCGCGCGCGAGGAAACCTCCATCACGCGCCCGCCGCGCAGCACCCGCACCATCGGCGCGGACATCTGCTTGAGGGCGGCGATCGCCTTCTGCGCCCGGTATTCCTGGACAAAGCCCAGAATGACGAACAGCAGCACGATTGCCAGGATCGCAGAGGCGTCGATCCACTTGCCGAGGAACGCGGCCAGTCCCGCGGCGGCAAAAAGGATCAGGATCAGGAAGGAAGACACCTGCTCCCACAGGATGTGGAACGCGGTGCGTCCGCCTGAAGCCGTAAGTTCGTTGCCGCCATGGGTGCGGATGCGCTCGGCCGCTTCGGTCTCGGTCAGGCCGGTGGCGCGATCCACGTTGAGGCGTGCAACCACGTCCTCGCGGGAGAGGGTGTGCCACGCAACCGCGGGCTTTGCCGCCATGGCTGGCGGCCTCGATTTGTCTGACATCTGAGCTTCCCCTTCGTTGGGCGCGCACGAAGGGGTGGGCACGGACGGCCCACGCCCCTCCGCGCACGCGGATGGGCGGTCCGACATCGCGAGCAGCTCGCCAGAGGGGCCCGGAACGCACCGAGGCATTTGGGCGCAGCATGCCAGTCATCCAGCCCAATCACGCAGATGTCATCAAGGCGAGAGCGCGCGCGCACGTCCCGCCTTAATGCCCTCTTAATGCGCCGGGGGGCGGGCGTCCCTCGATCGTTAAGCCCACCTGGCCGAAATCGCCGCCGATCGCGAACCGGCGGAGGGCCCGATGGCAGACATCATCGCACTGTTCTTCATCCTGGCGGCATTCGCCGTCGTCGGCGCCACCGTCGCCGCCGTCGCGCGGGTCTGACCGATGGGAGTCGATCTGGTGCTGGGCGCCATCCTCGCCATCGGCCTTGCGATCCTTTTCGGCGCGGCACTCGTCCGCCCCGAACGCTTCTGAGGGGCCGTCATGACCATCGAGGGCTGGATTCTCATCCTTGGCTTCACCCTGATTGTCGCCGCGCTGGCGCGGCCGGTGGGGCTCTATCTGGACGCGGTCTATGCCGGACGCCGGACCTGGCTGACGCCTCTGGTGGCGCCGGTCGAGCGCGGCATCTACGCCCTGGCCGGCGTGCGCCCACAGGAGGCCCAGGGCTGGCGCACCTATGCGGTCGGCGTGGTGGTGTTCAGCCTGGTGTCCGCGCTGGTGGTGCACGCCATCCTGCGCCTGCAGGGCGTCCTGCCGTTCAACCCGCAGGGTTTCGAGGGCGTGCCGCCAGCCATCGCTGCCAACACGGCGGTCAGCTTTGTGACCAATACCAACTGGCAGTCCTATGGTGGCGAAACCACCATGAGCCATCTTTCGCAGATGGCGGCGCTGACGGTGCAGAACTTCGCCTCGGCGGCGGTGGGCATGGCAGTCGCGGTGGCGGTGTCGCGCGGGATTGCCGCACGCGGCTCGGGCACGCTGGGCAATTTCTGGGTCGATCTGATGCGCGGGGTGCTTTATGTCCTGCTTCCGGCCTGCGTGGTGCTGGCGCTGCCCTATGTGGCACTGGGCATTCCCCAGACGCTGGCGGGATCGCTGCAGGCGAGCACGCTCGAGGGCCCGACCCAGGACATCGCGGTGGGGCCGGTTGCCAGCCAGGTGGCCATCAAGATGCTGGGCACCAATGGCGGCGGGTTCTTCAACGCGAACGCCGCCCATCCGCTCGAGAATACTGGCGCATTGACCAACTTCATCCAGATGGTCTCGATCTTCGTGCTGGGCGCGGGCCTGTGCGTCACCTTCGGGCGGATCGTCGGCGACGAGCGTCAGGGCTGGGCGATCCTCGCGGCCATGGGCTCGCTGTTCCTGGTGGGCGTCGGACTGACCTATTGGGCGGAAAGCCACGCTTCTGCGGCTCTGGTTGCAGCCGGGGTGGACCCGTCGGCCGGCAACATGGAGGGCAAGGAAACCCGGTTCGGCATCGCCGCATCGGCGCTGTTCGCGGTGGTGACGACGGCGGCCTCGTGCGGGGCGGTGAACGCCATGCATGACAGCTTCACCCCGCTGGGGGGCATGGTGCCGATGGTCAACATGATGCTGGGCGAGGTCATCGTCGGCGGGGTTGGTGCCGGGCTCTATGGCATGCTGGTGTTCGTCCTTCTGACGGTGTTCATCGCAGGCCTGATGGTCGGCCGCACGCCGACCTGGCTGGGCAAGCGGATCGAAGCGCGCGAGGTGCGCCTGGCCGTGTTCGCCATTCTGGCGGCGCCCTTCGCCATTCTGGTCGGCACCGCATTCGCTGCGGCGGGTGCGGGCACGGCAGGGGTTCAGGATGGCGGCCCGCACGGCTTTTCGGAAATGCTTTACGCCTTCACCTCGGCCGGGGCGAACAATGGCTCGGCCTTCGGCGGACTGACCGCCACCAGCGATTTCTGGGCCTATGGGCTGGCCGCGGCGATGATGGTGGGGCGCTTCCTGATCATCGTGCCGGTGCTTGCGATTGCTGGCGCGCTCTCGACGCGCAGCCCCGCCGCCGCGTCGGCGGGCGCCTTCCCCACCTCAGGCCCGCTGTTCGTGGGTCTGCTGGTGGCGATCGTGCTGATTGTTGGTGGCCTGACCTTCTTCCCCGCGCTGGCGCTCGGCCCATTGGCCGAAGCCACTGCCAGCGGCCTGTTCTGAGGAGGACGCACGATGTCCGACCGTCCCCGCGCGCCGGGTCTGCTCGATCCCGCCATTCTGGTCCCCGCAGCCCGTGACGCCTTTGCCAAGCTGCTGCCCACCCGGCTTTGGCGCAATCCGGTGATGTTCGCGACCGCTGTGGTCGCCGCCCATGTCACCTGGGTCTTTCTGCGCGACCTGGCGACCGGAACCGGCCAGCCGGTCTTTGCCGGTCAGATCGCGCTGTGGCTGTGGGTCACCGCCTGGTTCGCCTGCTTTGCCGAGGCGGTCGCCGAGGGGCGTGGCAAGGCCCAGGCCGCCAGCCTGCGGCGTGCCCGCTCTGAACTGACCGCGCGCCGTCTGGTCAATGGTGCCGCCCAGCCTGCGGTGGCGGCCAGCGACCTGACACCGGGCGAACTGGTCGAGGTGGTCGCGGGCGAGCTGGTTCCCGCCGACGGAGAGGTGATCGAGGGTGTTGCCACCGTCGATGAAAGCGCCATCACCGGCGAAAGCGCCCCGGTGATCCGCGAGGCCGGCGGCGACCGAAGCGCCGTAACCGCCGGAACGCGGGTGCTGTCCGACCGGATCGTGGTGAAGGTCACGGCGGTTCAGGGCTCCACCTTCCTTGACCGCATGATTGCGCTGGTCGAAGGCGCCTCGCGCCGCAAGACGCCCAACGAGATCGCGCTGACCGTCCTGCTCTCGGGGCTTTCTTTGGTGTTCGTGCTGGCGGTGGCCACCATTCCCGCTCTTGCGGCGTGGTCTGGAGGCGGGGTGGGCGTGATCGCACTGGCCGCCCTGTTCGTCGCGTTGATTCCGACCACCATCGGGGGGCTGCTGTCGGCCATCGGCATTGCGGGGATGGACCGGCTGGTGCGCTTCAACGTGCTGGCCACGTCGGGACGCGCGGTCGAGGCCGCAGGCGATGTCGATGTCCTTTTGCTGGACAAGACCGGCACCATCACGCTGGGAGACCGTCAGGCAGTGGCGTTTCTTCCGGCGCCGGGCGTGGCCGAGCGCGACCTGGCGGATGCGGCCTGGCTGGCCTCGCTGTCGGACGAGACTCCAGAAGGGCGCTCGATCGTGGTCCTCGCCAAGGAGAAATTCGGCATGAGGGGACGCGACATGGCGCCCGCCCATGCGCGTTTCGTGCCGTTTACGGCCCAGACACGCATGAGTGGGGTCGACCTCGAGGGCTCCTCGGTGCGCAAGGGGGCGGTGGATGCCGTGATGGCGCATGTCGCGGCCATGCCCGGCGCGCGCACACTCGCGCCCGAGGTCCGCGCCGCCGCGGAAGGTGTGGCGCGCGGGGGCGGCACACCCCTGGCGGTGGCACGCGACCAGACCCTGCTGGGCATCGTACACCTGAAGGACGTGGTGAAGGGCGGGGTCAACGAACGCTTTGCCGAGCTGCGCCGGATGGGCATCCGAACCGTGATGATCACCGGCGACAACCCGCTGACCGCAGCCGCGATCGCCGCCGAAGCCGGCGTCGACGACTTCCTGGCCGAGGCCAAGCCAGAGGACAAGCTGGACCTGATCCGGCGCGAGCAGGCGGCCGGCCGGCTGGTGGCGATGTGCGGTGACGGGACCAATGATGCCCCAGCGCTGGCACAGGCCGATGTCGGCGTGGCCATGCAGACCGGCACGCCAGCCGCGCGCGAGGCCGGCAACATGATCGACCTCGACTCCGACCCCACCAAGCTGATCGAGGTGGTGTCGATCGGCAAGCAGCTGCTGATGACGCGCGGGGCGCTGACGACCTTTTCGATCGCGAATGGCGTGGCGAAGTATTTCGCCATCATCCCCGCACTGTTCGCGGGCATCTATCCCGGCCTGAGCGCGCTGAACCTGATGCAGCTGGGCAGCGCCGAAAGCGCTGTCCTGTCGGCCATCATCTTCAATGCCATCGTCATCCCGATGCTGATCCCACTGGCCCTGCGGGGGGTAAGGTGGCGGCCCGCACCGGCCGCGCGCCTGCTGGCGGGCAATCTGGCGCTCTATGGCGTGGGCGGGCTTGTGGCGCCCTTTGTGGGGATCAAGCTGATCGACCTCGCCGTCAACGCTCTGAACCTGGTCTGAGGGAACAATCATGCTCGTTCACCTGCGTCCTGCCCTGGTCCTTGTTGCGCTGCTGACGGCGCTGACCGGGATTGCCTATCCGCTGGGGGTGACCGGCCTCGCCGCGGCGGTGTTTCCCCACCAGGCGGCCGGTTCGCCCGTGACGCGTGACGGCGTTGTCGTCGGCTCGTCGCTGGTCGGCCAGTCCTTCAGCCAGCCCCAATACTTCTGGGGGCGCCCATCGGCGGCCGGCGAAGGTTATGACGGGCGCGCATCGTCAGGATCCAATCTGGGTCCCACCTCGCAGGCACTGGCTGACCGGGTGCGCGCAGAGGCGGCACGCCACGGCGTGCCGGTCTCCCGGATCCCGCCTGAACTGTTGACCGCCTCGGGGTCGGGGCTGGATCCGCACATTTCGCGGCAGGCCGCGTTGTTCCAGGTCGCGCGTGTCGCCAGCGCCCGCGGCCTTCCCGTCGATGATGTCCAGGCGCTGGTCGAGGCCCGCGTCGAGCCGAGGTTCGCAGGCGTGTTGGGTGAAGAGTGGGTCAACATCCTGGCACTGAATATGGCATTGGACGCCATGCCCCTCGCCAATGCGGCCCCCGGGGCTGGCGTGCCCTGACGGCCGCGTGCGCCACGACGCGCGACCGCCAAGCCGCTGCCAGGAAAGGCGAGCATGCCATCGATCGAGGATGCCCCGCACCGCCCCTCACCCGATGCGCTGTTGGCCCAGGCGCGCGCAGAGGGTCGGGGTCGGCTGAAGATCTATCTCGGCGCCGCGCCAGGGGTCGGCAAGACCTATGAGATGCTGACCGATGCACGCAAGAAGCTGGCCGATGGGCTGGATATCGCGGCCGGGGTGATCGAGACCCATGGCCGGGCCGAGACTCTTGCCCTGTGTGCAGGCCTCGAGATCCTGCCGCGGCGCCGGCTTCAATGGCGCGGGCGCGACCTGGAAGAGATGGACCTTGATGGGCTGCTTGCGCGAAGGCCGCAGGTCGCCCTGGTGGACGAGTTCGCCCACACCAATGTCGAAGGTTCACGCCATCCCAAGCGATGGATGGATGTCGAGGAATTGCTGGCCGCCGGCATCGATGTCTGGACAACGCTGAACGTCCAGCATGTCGAGAGCCTGAACGATGTGGTGGCGCGCATCACCCGGGTCCGCGTGCACGAGACCGTGCCAGACGCCATCCTCGAGCGCGCCGACGAGATCGAGCTGATTGACCTGACGCCCGACGAGCTGATCGACCGTCTGCACGAAGGCAAGGTTTACGGTCCCGAGCAGGCACGGCGCGCGCTGCGCAACTGGTTCGCCCCAGGCAATCTGGCCGCACTGCGCGAGCTGGCCATGCGGCGCGCTGCCGACCGGATCGACGAACAGGTGCGCGGGCACAGAACCGCGCGCGGCGAGACCGCCCCATGGGCGGCAAATGCCCGGCTGCTGGTGTGCGTGGACGACCGTGTCCAGGCTGCCGAAATCGTCCGGCACGCCAAGCGGCTGGCCGATGCCGCCCGCGCGCCCTGGGTTGCCGTCCATGTGCGCACCGCGCGCGCAGAACGGATGAGCGAGGCCGAGAAGGGGCGCGTCGCCGACACCCTGCGCCTTGCCGCGCGCCTGGGGGCGGACACGGCCACCCTGCCGGGCGATTCGGTCGCTGAATCGCTACTGGCCTATGCGCGCGAACAGAACGTCACCCAGATCGTCGTGGGCAAGGCCAAGCGGCCATGGGGCTTTGAGCTGGTGATGGGCTCGGTCGTCCGGTCGCTGATCGACAGGGCCGAGTCGATTGCCATCCACGTCGTGCCCGAGGAGGCCGGCGAAGCGGCGGGCCGGTCATTGGGGCGGCTGGTGAACCCGCCTCGCCTGTCTGCGGCGGGATTTCTCGAGGCGGTGGCGCTGACCGCGCTTGCAGCCCTGATTGCGTGGCCGATCGACCGCCTGATCGATGTCACCAACCTGGCCTTCGTGTTCCTGGCGGCTGTTCTGGTGTCGGCCTTGACCCGGGGACTGTGGCCCGCGCTGCTGACCGCCTTCCTCAGCGTGCTGGTGTACAACTACCTCTTCACCGACCCGCGCTTCACCCTCGAGGTCGACAATCCCGAGAACGTCGTCACCCTGGGTGCCTTTGCCCTGGCGGCGGGTGTAGTTTCCGCGCTGGCGGCGCGCGCACGCAACCAGACGCTGGCCGCGCGTGCAGAGGCGCGCACCACGCGTGAGCTTTTGAACCTGGCGCGCGGCCTGGCCAGCGTGGCGGACGAAGACGATGTCGCCCGCCGTCTGGCCGCCGATGCGGCGCGCGCCTTCGATGCCCCGTGTGTGGTGTTTGCCCGGACCGGGGTGGACGGACTGAGGGTGGCGGCCATGGCCCCCCAGATGTCCGAGCCGACCGATGCCGACCTTGCCGCGGCGCGGTGGGCCCTGGACAAGGGTCAGGCGGTGGGACGCGGTGCCGACACCTTGCCCGGGGCGGCCTGGCTGTTCGTTCCGCTGCGAACGGTGCGCCTGCCGGCGGGTGTGCTGGGTATCGAGCGCGCAACGGTGCTGGACCCGGCCGAGCGGCGGCGGCTCGATGCCATGGCCGACCAGGCCGCGACCGCGCTCGAGCGGGCCCACATCGCACGCGCTCTGGAGGAGGGGCGTGTCGAGATGGAGGCCGAGCGCCTGCGGGCCACCATGCTTGCCTCGTTGAGCCACGACCTGAAGACCCCCATTGCGGGCATCCTTGGTGCCGCCAGTTCACTGCGCACCTATGGCGATCGCCACGATGCCGCGACCCGCGCCGAGCTGCTCGCCTCGATCGAGGGCGAGGCCGAGCGCATGCGCCGGCATGTCACCAAGCTGCTGGACATGACGCGCCTGGATGCAGGTGCGGTCACCCCGCAGCGCGAACCCCTGGAGGTGGGCGAGGTGGTGCAGGCAGTGCTGGCGCGCGCGGCACCGCTTGCGGCGGGTCAGAGCCTGCGCGCCGACATTGCGCCCGGCCTGCCGCTGGTGCGCGCCGACGCAGCGCTTCTGCAGCAGGCCCTGTTCAACCTGGTCGAGAACGCGCTGCTGCATGGGCGGCCAGATGCCGGGCGCCAGGGCGAGGTGACGGTGCGCGCGGCGCTGGTGGGGGCTCGCGTCGAGGTGTCGGTATCGGACCGCGGGGCGGGCCTGCCCGATGGCGACCCTGCCCGCCTGTTCGAACGCTTCCAGCGAGGCGGCGCTGCGCCTGGCAGCGGGCTGGGCCTGGCGATCGCGCGCGGCTTTGCCACACTGATGGATGCCGAACTGCTGGGCGCCAACCGTGCCGATGGCCCGGGCGCGGTGTTCACCCTTGCCCTCGACGCGGTAACGACGGCATGAGGTGGGGATGTCCTCCATCCGTCCCCGGGCCCTGATCGTCGACGATGAGGTCGCGATCCGCCGGTTCCTGCGTTCGACGCTGGTGGCCGAGGATTTCGACGTCGTGGATGCAGCGTCGCTGGCCGAGGCGCGAGGGCGGCTTGGAGAAGGGCGGCCCGACCTCGTGGTGCTGGACCTCGGCCTGCCGGATGGCAATGGTTCGGACCTGCTGCCCACCCTGCTGGCGATGGTGGCCCCGCCGCCGGCGATCCTGGTGCTGTCGGCCAGCGGCGAGGAGGCCGACAAGGTCGCGCTGCTGGATGCAGGCGCAGACGATTTCGTGACCAAGCCGTTCGGGGTCGGCGAGTTCATGGCGCGGGTGCGGGCCGCGCTGCGCCACCGGCTGGCCATGCAGGGCGCGGCGGTCACATGGGAGGATGCGCGGCTCTCGATCGACCTGATGCGCCGATCGGTCCGGGTCGGGGGCGTGGATGCGCGCCTGACCCCGCGCGAGTTCGACCTTCTGCGCGAGCTGGTGACCCACCGCGGCAAGGTGCTGACCCACCGCCACCTGCTACGCGCGGTGTGGGGCGCGGCCGAGGGCGGGGATGTCGAGGCCCTGCGGGTGCATGTCCGCCATTTGCGCCAGAAGATCGAGCCGCACCCCGAGGCGCCTGTGCTGGTCACCACCGAGCCGGGGGTCGGCTATCGCTTCGGCGGCTGAGCCTTTGCCGCCCGCGCCCGAGCGAAGGGCTGACGGTCGTCACGCACCGGATTAACGCGGGTTTAGCGCTCTGGCGGAATGGTGCGATGATGAACGCCGCCTTGCCATCCCGCTCTGCCTCCGGGCAGCCCGCCCGCCCGCCAATCAGTGTGGTGCTGGTCGCACGCAATGAAGAAGCACGCCTGCGCCGCGCCCTCGAGTGTGTGATGGCTCTGGGCGCCGCCGAGATCGTGGTGGTGGACGGCCGCTCGACCGATGCCACCGTGTCCATTGCGCGCGAATTCCCGGTGATCGTGCTCGAGGGTGGTCAGGGCGTGGCTGGCGACCGCCAGATCGGCATCGATGCCACGCGCCATCCTTTGGTCTGTCTGATCGACGCCGATCACCGTCCCGAACCGGACCTTCTGGGCCGGCTCTGGGCCGACCTCGAGGCGCAAGGCTGGGCCATGGTCCAGGCCGGTGTCACCATCGAGGAAACGAACTTCTGGACTCGGGCCGAGAACGAGGCATTCGCCACCTTCCACCACCGGCCCGGCCCGCGCACCATGATCGGCACGGCGCCGACCCTGTACCGGCGCGAGGTCTTCGATCTGGTGCGTTTTGATGCCTCGAACCGTCAGGTTTCGGATGATGCCGACCTGTGCCTGAGGGCGCACGAGGCGGGCCTGCGCTTTGGCATCGCCCATGCGCGCGTGCCCCAGGAGCATCACCCCACGCTGGGCGACTATCTGCGCAAGTTTGCCGTCTATGGTCGCGAGGACGCGGGCTTTTGCTGGAAGCACCCGCATCGGGCGCCCTCGATGCTTTTCCACCTTCTGGTGCGCTATCCGGTCCTGCGGCCGATGGCGGCGCTGATGGCGGGGCGGTGGCGGGCGGTGCCCTATTTCTGGCTGTGCGCGGGTGCGCGGCTGTGGGCGCTCGGCGGACGCCTGCTGGAACTGGCCCGTCAGCGGCGTTCAGGGAAGGGGATGGCGACCGTCTCGCCATAAGGGGTGGCCAGCGTCCGTCGCGGCCCCAGCGCCTCCAGCCCGAACCCCCGCAACGCCAGATAATTGGCGTACTGGTGGCCCGCCATGTCGGGCGTGAAGAACCGCACATGCTCGAGCGCGAAAGGGGTGATGCGCCAGAGCGCAAGGCCGGCAGTATCGAGGGCGTACATCGCCGCACGCAGGTCCTCGCCCGTCTCGCGCCAGCCATAGGAAAACTCGAACATCACCGCCCGCGCCCGGCCCCGCGCCAGGGTGGCGGCGCCCGATCGCATGACGCCCGCCTCGTGTCCCTCGACATCGATCTTGACCAGCATCGCGCCCGCGTCGGCCAAGCCCGCGTCCTGGATCACCGCGTCCAGTCGCCGGAGGGGCACTTCGATGGTGTGCATGCCCGCCCGATAGCTGGGATTCATCCAGCTGCGCTCGGTCAGGCTGGCGGTGCCGGGCTGGTCGTCGCGAACGTGCAGCCTGGCGCGCGTGTCGTCCGGAATGTCGGCCACGGCGCACCCCGTCAGGGCGGCCGCAGGCGCCTGCGCCCGGATGGAGGCGTGCATGGCCGGGTTGGGCTCGACCGCCAGGATCGGCAGGTCGGGGCGAGTGCGCGCGGCCCGGCCAGAAAACAGCCCCTCATTGGCACCCACATCCACCAACGCATCGAGGTGCGGCAGCATCAGGTCCAGCGTCGCGAATTCGCCATTGCGCGCCGGGTCGCCAAGGTTAAGCCCGTTGGCGAACGCCCAGTCGCGTTCGGCCGCGCGGCGAGCCTGCCAGTCTGCAAAATCACGTGGCCATCCCCGGAAGTCCGACACCCTGCGCCCCCAGACCTCATCGGCATCACCGATCGGGTATGCCCCTCGACACTGGTGCTACCCTTGGCCGCCGGGGCAAAGCCCGCAAGCCTCTGGATGCATCCGCATCCAGCGGCGCGGATGGCACGGAGCGGCGCCGTCAGCGCGAGGGCCATGTCCAGGAGGGGCGTTCCACGCCCTCGACGAACGTCTCGCCAAGATCCTTCTGCAACCTGAACAGCACGCATTCGCCCGAGGCCTCGAGCTTGTCGGCCAAGGCCCGTGCGTGTGTCACCACCACCACCTGCGAGCGGCGCGCGGCATCAAGGATCAGCCGTGCCAGGGGGGCCAGAAGGTCTGGGTGCAGGCTGGCCTCCGGCTCGTTGAGGATCATCAGCGGCGGCGGGCGCGGCGTCAGCAGGGCACATGCCAGCAGCAGGTATCGCAGCGTGCCGTCGGACAGTTCGGCCGCGCCGAGTGGCCGCAGCAGGCCATGCTGGTGCATTGCGATCTCCACAAGGCCGCCAATGCCCTGGATCGTGACGCGCGCGCCGTCGAAGGCGTCGGCCACGGTCCGATTGAAGGCCGCGATGTCGCCAATCCAATTGATCGTCGCGAAGGCGGCCGCCAGGTCCGATCCATCCGATGCGAGGACAGGGGTGGACGTGGCCACTTGCGGGCGCCGCGCGGCGGCCCCGGCATCGGTCCGGAAATGGTCATAGAAACGCCAGTCGCGAAGGGCCTCGCGCATCCGCAGCAATTCCAGCCCATTGCTGGGGTCGCCGCAGTGGGTCATCATGCTGTCGAACGGGGCAAGCGCGTCATAGGTGGTACCCCATGCGCCAGTCTCGTCACGGATGCGGACGCTGGCCCCCTGGCGGAGGGCGAAGACGTTCGCCCGGCCCAAGGTCTCGCCGGTCCACATCGCCTCGACCTTGATCGCCGGATCGTGCATGAACACCGAGCCCCCGGGCGGCGGTAGGCCCAGATCAATCGCATAGCCATAATCCTCGCCCGAAAACCCCAGTTTCAGCGCCACCGGCTTGCTGCGTCGCGTCCCCTGCACGGGATGCTCGCCCGACCGCATGGCGCGTGAAATCTGTTCCGGGCCGGCCCACAGCGTCGATCCCAGTCCGCCTTCCTCGGCCAGGGCCCGCACGACCTGACCCTGCGCGGTCAGAGCCAGCAGCCTTAGCGCTCGATAGAGGCTGGACTTTCCCGACCCGTTCGGGCCCGTCACCACGGTCAGACGCCCCAGCGGCAGCACCACTTCGCGCAATGACCGATAACCCGAGATGGCAAGGCGCGTGATCATGAGGCGTTCGTGGCCACCGTATGGGCAAGGGTCATGGCACCAGGCTTTCGCGACTCTTCGGGTTGCTTGACGCGACCGGCCCGCTGGCACAATCGCGCGAACCTACACAAACGCGCGAAGCGTTTTCTGCCCTGGCCACGCGGCGTGAAGTGCAGCGAGCGACGCCGACAGGTCCGGACAAGGGGACACCATGACTGATTACGCGCCCCGCAAGGGCATGACCGCCGCCGAGATCGACGCCATGGTCGAGGCGATCCTGGCCGAGGCCACCCTGCAGGAAAAGGCCACGATGATGGCGGGGCAGGGATTCTTCCGCCAGTACGCCCAAAGCGGCAAGCGCTGGGGCGCCAATCCCTATCGGGCGGGCAGCGGCTGCGAGCGGCTGGGCGTGCCGGCGCTTTATTTCACCGACGGCCCGCGCGGGGTCGCGCGCGGTCACTCCACCTGCTTTCCGTGCTCGATGGCCCGGGGGGCCAGCTTCGACACCGACCTCGAGCGGCGCATCGGCGAGATCATGGGCATCGAAATCCGCGCCCAGGGGTGCAATCTGACCGGCGCAGTGTGCGTCAACCTGCTGCGCCACCCCGCCTGGGGACGGGCGCAGGAGACCTATGGCGAAGACCCCCATCATGTCGGCGAGATGGGCGCGGCGCTGGCCGTCGGCATCCAGACCCACAATGTCATTGCCACGGTCAAGCATTTCGCCCTGAACTCGATGGAGAACGCCCGCTTCAAGGTGAATGTGGCCTGCAATGACCGCACCATGCGCGAGGTCTATCTGCCCCATTTCAAGCGCATCCTCGATGCTGGCTGTGCCAGCGTTATGAGCGCCTACAACCGGTGGAACGGGGTGTATTGCGGCCAGCACGCCGAGCTTCTGACCACCATCCTGCGAGAGGAATGGGGGTTCGAGGGCTTTGTGCATTCGGACTGGGTGTTCGGGGTGCGCGAAGTCACGGGCGCGGCGGCAGGACTCGACATCGAGAACCCCGAACCGATCGTGTTCGCGGGGATGGTCGAGGCGGTCGAGCAGGGCCGCTTTGAGGCGGGGGTTCTGGATACAGCGTGCCGGCGCATCCTGCGCACGCAGTATCGCTTTGCCAGTGCGCCCGACCCCCTGCCGGCCTATGGCGGCGAGCGGGTGGCCTGCGCGGCGCATGTGGCGGTGGCGCGCGAGGCGGCCGAGAAATCCGCGGTCCTGTTACGCAATGAGGGCGTGCTGCCGTTCGACGCCGGCCGGGTGCGCACGCTGGCAGTGCTGGGGCGCCTGGCGGCGATGGAGAACACCGGCGATCATGGGTCCTCGCGCGTACAGCCGCCCCATGTGGTGAGCGTGATCGAGGGCCTGCGGGCCCATTCGGCCGGTGTCGAGCTGCTCGAGGCCGACGAGTTCGATCTTGCGCGCGCGGCGGCTGTCTCTGCCAGGGCTGATGCCGTTCTGGTCGTGGTCGGCTACACGGCCGACGACGAGGGCGAGTACATTCCCGGCGGCGGCATCGATCTGGGCGTGATCGACAATCCGGGCCTGAAGGCGATTGCCGGGTCGGCAGGCGGCATGGCGGCCGGGGTGACCCGCGGTGGCGACCGGGCCGACCTTGGCCTGCCGGCCGGACAGGTTGCCCTGATCCGCGCCGCCGCCAGCAGCGGCAAGCCTGTTGTGGTGGTGATCGTGGCCGGTTCGGCGGTGATGGTCGAGGACTGGATCAATGAGGTCGGCGCAGTGCTCCAGACCTTCTATGCCGGCATGGAAGGGGGCACGGCGCTGGCGCGGCTGGTGTTCGGCGACGTCTCACCCTCCGGGCGGCTGCCGTTCACAGTGGCCCGCGACGCGGCGGACTATCCCTTCTTCGACCGTGACGCGGACGCGATCACCTATGGCCCATGGCACGGCTATACCCTGTTCGAGCGCGAGGGCCACACGCCGCGCTTTGGGTTTGGGCATGGGCTCTCGTACGCCCGCTTCTCGCTGCACGATGTTGCGGTCGTGCCGGACGGTGGCGGCATTCAGGCCAGGGTCACGGTGCGCAATGAGGGTGCGATGGCGGCCGACGAGGTGGTGCTGGCCTTTGTCCATCCGCCAGGGCTGGCCGCCGATCGGCCCCGGCGCCTGCTGGGGGGATTTGCGCGTGTCACCCTCGCGCCGGGCGAGGCGCGCGAGGTCAGCGTGGCTGTGCCTGCCCGGGCGATGCAATGGTGGGATCCCTCGGTGCGAGACTGGCGGACCGAAGCGGGCGAACACCGCCTCGAAATCGTCGGCCGCCACGGCACGCTCGACGTCCCCTTCCATCCCGCCTGATCGCCAGACCCACACGCAGCACCACCGGGGCCCCTCTGGCGGAGCGGGGCGGAGGGGTCGTGTTTCCACCGTTCTTCAGTATAAGCTCCCGAAGTATCGAAAGAACTTTCATGCCTCAAAAGGATGAATGGCATCGATTCAGCCCCTCGCGTCGCTCGCGGATGCGTCTCGACCCACGCGGCGCATCAGCTATTTGGAAGGCGTTCCGGCCGATCGCGCCAAATCAGGTCGGAACGGTCGGCAAGCGTCGTTGTCAGGTGTTCGACGAAGCTGGTCAGCTTGGCAGTGGCGAAGCGCTTGCTGGGGTATATCGCATACAGGCGGCGCGAGCGGATCATTGTCCCCTGCAATAGGTGTCGAAGAGTGCCGGAGCGGATGAGCGGGAGTGCGATGTTGCTGCCAAGCTGGGCGATGCCTGCGCCCGAGGCGGCGGCGAGGGCGACCGCTTCAGGATCGTTCAGAACGAGCGCCGGCGCTATTTTCTGACGCCGAACCTCCGCACCATCCGCGAATTCCCAGGCAAAAATGCGCTGAGAGGGATTGGAGCGCATGCCGATGAGCGCGTGATCCGAAAGCGCCTCCGGCGTCTCGGGCGTGCCAAATGCATCCAGATACGCAGGCGAGGCGACCACCATCATGGCGACGGGCAGGAGCAGGCGCGCGATGTAGTCGCTGTCGGGCAGGATGCCGCCACGTATGGCAAGGTCAAACTCTTCGGCCACGATGTCGACGAACCCGTCTGAAAGCGACAGTTCAACCTCCAGTTCCGGATGCAGCTTCCTGAACGTGATGACGGCGGGCAGGACGTGCGCGCGCCCGAAGGCGGTCGTGGAGGTGATCCGCAGCGTCCCGCGAAAAGCGGCGCGATCCTCCTGCAGCTCTGTGGCCGCGTCTGCCAATGCCTCCAGCGCCGGCGCGCAGCGCATCAGGAACCTCTGACCCTCCGGCGTCAGTCGAACCTGCCGCGTCGTACGCGCGAAGAGCCGGGTCGCCAGCCGCTCTTCCAGTGCCTTGATGTTCTGGCTGACTGCGCCAGGCGAGACGCCGAGCGCTTTCGCCGCGGCGCTGAAGCTCTCTCGGCGGGCTGCCTGGATGAAGGTCTCGATGAGGCGGAGGTCGAGCATGGCGCCAATAGTTTAGTCTGGTTGATAAATCCTATCAGTTCATCACTCATTCTCAAGAGCAATTCTCGAGCGCATCTTCCGGTCATCGAAGCGGGAGACCAAGCAATGACTGCCCTGACTGACCTGCCACTGAGATGT
>DBAV01000234.1:3101-3320 GCA_002291875.1 Hyphomonadaceae bacterium UBA1001 | reverse complement strand
CGTCGCCCGGTGCGGGATGAACGCCCTGAGTGCGCAGAGGTCGTGCCCCTGGTGACGATGGCCGAACACGAGGCGCTGCGCCGTCAGCAGGGCTGAACGGCCCAGCGCGCAGGCGCGGGGGGCGGGCGGGCGCGTTGGCGCGGGCTAGCGCGCGCCGGTCTGCTCGCGCGGGTCCAGCGGCTCGGACGCATCGCCCAGCACCGCCTCGCCGCGCGCCAG
>DBAV01000234.1:2574-2787 GCA_002291875.1 Hyphomonadaceae bacterium UBA1001 | reverse complement strand
GCACCGCCTCGCCGCGCGCCAGTTTCGAGTTCTTCATGCCGTACAGCGCGTAGATCACGAAGCCGAGCACGAAATATCCGACCAGCAGGGCCATCGGCACCGGATTGCCCTTCTGCAGGGTCGTCCACTTCTCGAAGAAGATGAACCCGATGATGCCCGAGCACAGGATCACGCCCAGCACCGGCAGGAACGGATAGAGCGGCACCCGGAAGG
>DBAV01000234.1:0-2259 GCA_002291875.1 Hyphomonadaceae bacterium UBA1001 | reverse complement strand
GGATAGAGCGGCACCCGGAAGGGCCGGTGCAGGGCCGGCTCGGTGCGGCGCAGATAGATCACGCTGATGCACACGATGCCGAACGCGGCAGCGGTGCCCAGCGACACCAGATTGCCCAGCAGCGCCAGCGGCAGCGTCGCCGCCGCGATGGCGATCACGATGCCCAGGAGCGTGGTGCCCGAGGCCGGCGTCTTGAACTTGGGGTGCACCGCGCCGAACACGCCCGGCACCAGGCCATCGCGGCTCATCTGATAGAACACGCGCGTCTGGGCATAGACCAGGGCCAGCATCACCGACGACAGGCCCATCACCGCCCCGATCTTGATCAGGAAGCTGAGCAGGTTGATCTGTCCGTCCGCGGTAAACGGCCACGACACCAGCGCCCAGGGCGGGTTCATGGTGTCGATCGCCTTGGCGATGGGCGCACCGCCCGCGAGGTCCGGATACTGGACCACCCCGGTCAGCACCGCTGCCACCATCATGTAGATGGCGGTGCAGATGAACAGCGAGCCCAGAATGCCGATCGGCAGGTCCTTGGACGGGTTCTTGGCTTCTCCGGCGGCGGTCGAGACCGCTTCGAAACCCACATAGGCAAAGAAGATGATGGTCGAGGCATAGAGCACCCCGAACACCCCGAAGCGGTTCCACGCGCCGCCCTCCTCGGGCGGGATGTTCGGCGGGATCAGCGGGGTCCAGTTGTCGGGATTCACATAGGCAAAGCCGACACCGATGAAGATCAGCAGCACCGCCACCTTCAGGATCACCGCAAAGTTGGTGAAGCTGGCGGTTTCACGCACGCCGACCACCAGAAGGGCCGTCACGGCCAGCACGCCCAGCGCCGCCACCAGGTTCAGCTGCGGGCCCAGGCCCGCCTCGAGGCGGATCGTGCCGTCGGCCTGGGGAATCTCGGTCACCACGATCGAGGCGGTCCACATCGCCTTGGGGATGTCGATGCCGAAATCCATCAGGAAGGAATGCATGTATTCCGACCAGCCCGACGCCACGGTCGAGGCGGCGATCCCGTACTCGAGCAGCAGCAGCCACCCCATCGACCAGGCGAACACCTCGCCCAGGCTGCCATAGGCATAGGTGTAGGCCGAGCCCGACACCGGCATGGTCGAGGCCAGCTCGGCATAGCACAGGCCCGCAATGGCGCAGACAATGCCGGCCAGCACGAAGGACAGCATCACGCCGGGACCGGCATACTCGGCCGCCGCATTGCCGGTCATGACAAAGATGCCCGCCCCGATGATCGCCCCGATGCCGAGGCTGACCAGGTTGACCGCACCCAGGTGCCGGCGCAGTTCACTGCGCTGGGCATCGGCCTGGATCAGCGAGATTGGCTTCTTCAGAAGCAGTCTGTTGGCCATCGGGTCTCCCCCCCTGCGCCCGCGGGCGCCTTGGTCCGTGCGCCTTGCGGCACAAGCGCGCGTGCGCGAACACGCGTTCGTGAGGTGGACGCTATCGCGGCATCGGGTTCGACGCAATCACGCGACGCAATTCCGCCCGATTTCAGCGCGCCCTGCCCGCCTTCAGCGCACCACGGGGGGCGGCACCGCAGGCGACGGCACCACGGTTCCGGTCGCCGCCTCGCGCCGCTCATAGGCCTCGATCAGCGAGCGATAGGGCGACACCCAGGTGAACCCCTTGCCCTCCATGTTCTGGCGGATCTCGAAGTGCAGGTGGATGGTGGTGGGCGCGCCGCCGAACGCGTTCGAGAGGAAGCCCAGGCGCTGGCCGCGGGTGACGGTGTCGCCGATCGCCACCTGCAGCAGCGCCGGATTCATGTGCAGATAGCGATAGACGCGCGGCCCCGAGCGCAGGTCGACCGAGAACCGCCCGACATAGGCGATCACCCCGTCATCCACCGCCAGCACCGGAATGCGGTCATGGTTGGCGGTTGGCTGGCCCCGCATGGCGCGGCACAGTGCGGTGTCTCCGGCGCGGATGTCCACGCCCTGGTGGATCTGGCGCGAGACACAGTTGAAGCTTCCGCGGTCGGCCGAACGGAACTCGCAGAAGGTGTCGCGCCAGGGGAACGAGAAATTGGGCGCGGCGCACTGGTCGCCGCCCACCGCCCCACCGCCGGGATTGTTCACCTGCGAGTTCAGCCAGGCCGGGATCGGCGCTGCCACCGGGAACACGATGCCGGGCGCATAGACGGTGTTGTCCAGCACGCCCGTCCCCGTCCCCGGTTTGAGGTCGCCGGGTGCGTGATAGGTGAAGCCCGCCGCCGTCGGCGGTGATGGCGGTGCCGGT
>DBAV01000010.1 GCA_002291875.1 Hyphomonadaceae bacterium UBA1001 | reverse complement strand
CCCCAGCGGGCGGGCGCGCCCGCGTGGCCCTGCCTCGCCACTCATTCCACCACCCCGTCAATGTCCGGCGTCCGCCAGATCAGGTGCTGGCCGCCATCGACTGCGATCATCTGGCCGGTCACGGCGTCCGCCCCCAACAGATAGACCAGGGCGTTGCAGATGTCCTCGGGGCGCGCACCGCTCTCGAGCAGGGTCGCGCGACGCTGGGTCTCGAAGTCCGACGGCGCCTGCCGGCTGTTCTGCAGGGTCGGGCCCGGCCCGATCGCCACCACCCGCAGGCGCGGTGCCAGCGCCTGGGCCATGGTGCGTGTGACATGCCAGAGCCCGGCCTTGGCCGTGGTGTACGAGAAAAAGGTGGGCGCCGGCTTCCACACGCGCTGATCGATCATGTTCACCACCACACCGTGCCTGTCGGCGGGCAGCGCGGCCGCCAGCGCCTGGGTCAGGCGCACCGGGGCGGTCAGGTTGACATCAAGGTGGGCCTGCCAGCTGTCGGGGGTCAGGCCGAGGATGTCGTCCTCCTCGAAGAGCGACGCATTGTTCACCAGCACGCCCACCGGCCCCAACGCCTGGGCCGTGCGCGCCACAAGGCCGGCCCGCGCGGCCTCATCGCGCAGATCCCCGTCAACCAGCACGGCCTGCCCGCCCGCGGCGAGGATTTCGGCGACCACCGCCTCGCCCTTGGACCGCGAGCGGTTGACGTGCACCCCCACCCCATAGCCCTCGGCCGCCAGACGGATCGCCATGGCACGGCCCAGCCGGTCGGCGGCGCCGGTGACGAGGGCGGTGCGGGGATGAGGGCGCAGGGACATGGACGGCTCCGTGGGGCGGTGCCGCGCTTTGCCAGACCCTTGCCGGGCTGTCGCCCGCCGCGTTCAGGTGCTGCCCAGGCGCGGTGCACGCACGGTCAGCAGCAAGAGCAGGCCCGACACCAGCAGGATCGCCACGCCCGCCATCCCGGCCTGCTGGCTCTGGAAGGTGCGGGTGAACAGCTCGACCAGCAGGGGGCCTGCCCACACCGTTGCGGTGCCCGACAGCGCATACAGCCCGAACAGCGAGGCGATACGGTCCGGCGGGGCCAGCGCCACGAGCAGCGTGCGGCTGGACGCATAGCACGAGGTCACGAAGACCGCGATCAGGCTGGTGACGCCCATATAGAACAGCTCGGGCAGGGTGGTGAACAGCGGCCCGTTCCAGACCGGCGCGTCACCGACCTCGATCACATAGAGCAGGGTGGTCGGCGTGGTGCCGATCTGCACCGCCATCGCCGCCAGCGTCACCGTCAGCGCCAGGATGACCGAATTGCGCGGGCCCAGCGCGCGGTCCATCGGGCCGGCCAGGAACCCGCCCAGCGTGGCCCAGATCGAGAGCCAGATGCCCTGAGCCGCCATTTCGGCCATGCCCCACTGCATCACCCCTGCAGCATAGACCCCGCCAAAGATCAGCAGCGCGGTCTTGCCGTCCGCATACAGCATCCGCGCCAGCAGAAAGAGCCCCAGGTCGCGCGTGCGGGCGACCTCCCTGACGGTCCTCCAGACGGCGGCGAAGGCGCCGCCAATGGCCGCGCCCGCCTTGATGCCGGTGCGCTCGAGGTCGGGCACGAACAGGAACAGCGGCAGCGCGAAGACCGCGAACCACATCGCCACAAGGGGCCCGACAAAGCGCTCGGGCTCGTTCAGGGCGGGATCGAGGCCCAGGGCGGGCGCGTCGGCGACAAAGGGAAAATCGATCCGGCCCGGCATGGCAAGAAACAGCAGGACGACCGTCAGCAACAGCACCGAGGCGGCATTGCCCAGCGCCAGGCCTGCGCCCGACGTTTCGGCGACATGCGCCCCCGCCGCGCCCGGCAGCATCGCGTTGTGGATCGTCTCGCTCCAGGCGAACAGCACGCCCAGCGCCATCATCAGCGCGAACAGCTGGGTCGCGTCGAGGCCCGATCCGTCAGGGGCGGCAAACCAGAGCAGGCCCATGCACGCGATCAACGCCCCGGTCAGGGTGGCCAGCAGCGGCTTGCGCGCGCCCACCCCGTCGGCCGCGGCGCCGAGGAAGGGCGCCGTCACCGCCACCACAAGACCCGCGAACTTGCTGGCCGAGGCGACGAAGATCTGCCCCTGCACCGGGTCGCCGATGAACACGGTCGCGACGAAGGGCGCAAAGATGTAGATGGTGCAGAGCACGACATAGGGGTTGCGGCCGAACTCGTAGAGCGCCCAGCTCCATGCGCGGCGGTCCATGGCGGTGCGCACGGGCGCGGCATCCGCGGCGGGGGCGGCCAGATCCGACATGGGCTTCTCCCGGGTGCGCGCACTGCGGCGCATCACCCGGTCCGCACGCTATGCCGATTTCGCCAAATCGCAACCGGGCGGTTCGATCAGGACTTGCGGCCGGGTCTGGCGACCTGCGAAAGGGGGTGGACGTAGTTTTCCGCAGGAAGCTCTTCGTCCAGTACGATCCTGAACTCGGCAATCTGCAGGTCGTAGGCGTGAATCAGGTCGGCGATGGTGTCCAGTGTCCAGTTGCCGGGGTGATTGATCAGAGCGTTCATGCGCTGTCGCGAAATGCCCAGTCGCTCGGCGGCACGGGCCTGGCTGACTTCCGGATTGCGATGCTGACGCGCCCGGATCGCGCGTGTGACCGCGCCCACGATTTCGGCACGCGCACGAATCCGGGCGGCTGCTCGAGGCGCGGTCATGGCTGATCTCGAAGTTAGGGTCATTCCCTGTGTCTCCTGTCATGCCGTGAACGGCTGGCTCTCAAGCCTGACCGTCCCGATCCGCAGCCATCATCGCCTCCACCAGGCTCAGTGGCGCGCGGCCCGGGAACAACGCGTCATGGTCTGCTCGGCAATCCTGGATGTGCCTTCTCCAGACAACACCTGGCCCCTGGTCTGGTCGGCGCTTGAAAGGTAATTCGATACGCTGCACCAGGCGACTGCCAATGAAGACTTCATGATCGTACAAGGTACCGAATATCCGCAGACCCGGTTTGGGCCTGTCCTGTTTCCATTCGCAGACTCCTGTTCGGCCACCGATTTCCTTCAGCATTTGCCCCAGTTCCAGGTCGCCCCAAACGAATGCATCGATCCGGGCGCACGTCTCGGCTCTCAGGATTTCCAGGTCGTCCGTTGTTTGGCCCTTTGAGTCCGACAGCCAGAAAAACGGCTGATGGCGAAGCAGCACCACGCGTCGAACAGCCTTGCGCCTGTCGGTCGGGGACCATTCGAAAAGAGTTCCCGCGGCGATCAGTCGTTCGAGATCCTTCCTCTCTGTCAACAGATAAGTTGACAGCCGAGGGTTCGCAAGGTGCGCCCGCGATTGCAGGCCCCATCAGCGGCATGACCCGTCCCCACCCTCACCCCTTGTCGCGCAGCAGGCGGCCCTGTTCGCGTTTCCAGTCGCGTTCCTTGGAGGTGTCGCGCTTGTCGGCGGCCTTCTTGCCCTTGGCGATGGCCAGCGACAGCTTGGCGATGCCGCGATCATTCCAGTAGATCTTCAGCGGAACGATGGTGCGGCCCTCGCGCTGCACGGCGGCCATCAGCTTGGCCAGCTCGCGACGCTTGACCAGGATCTTCCGCTTGCGCCGAGGCTCGTGGTTGAAGCGGTTGGCGGGGCCGTATTCGGGGATGTAGCCATTGATCAGCCACAGCTCGCCATGTTCGGGCGCGGCATAGCTTTCGGCGATGTTGGCCCGCCCGGCGCGCAGCGACTTCACCTCCGAGCCGGTCAGCATCAGCCCGGCCTCCAGCGTGTCCTCGATGGCATAGTCGAACCGCGCCCGGCGATTCTCGGCCACGACCTTGCCGGCCGAAGGGTTGACCGGGCGGTTCGACGCCGGCCTCTGTGGACGCGCCGTCATGTCAGGTCGCCCGGTTGCAGCGCGTCCAGCGCCGCATCCAGCAGGGCGGCGGTCGCTGCGACCAGGGGCACCAGCGGCAGCCTGACGTCGGGGCGGCACAGCCCCAGCCGCGACAGCAGATGTTTGGTGGGCGCGGGGCTGGGCTCGGCGAACAGCAGCCGGTGCAGGTCTGCCAGCCGCTGGTTCAGCCCCCGCGCGGTCGCGAAATCGCCGCGAAGGCAGGCTTGCTGAAGGTGCGCGCACGGTCCGGGCGCAATGTTCGACGTCACGGAGATACAGCCCTGCCCGCCATGCGCATTGAAGCCCAGCGCCGAGGCGTCATCGCCCGAGAGCTGGATGAATTGCTCGCCCGCCAGCGCCCGGTGGCGCGCGACGCGGCCCATGTCGCCGGTCGCATCCTTGATGCCGACAATGTTGGGGTGGGCGGCCAGTTGCCCCACCGTCTCGGGCAGGAGGTCCACCGCCGAGCGCGAGGGGACATTATAGAGGAAGATCGGCAGCTGCACCGCCTCGGCCAGGGCCAGATAGTGGCCCTGCATGCCCGCCTGGTTGGGCCGGTTGTAATAGGGCGTGGTGACCAGAGCAGCGTGGGCGCCCACGGCCTTGGCATGGCGCAGCAGGTCGACCGCCTCGTGGGTGGCATTCGAGCCCGCCCCCGCAATCACCGGCACGCGGCCTGCGGCGATGCGCACGCACAATTCGGTCACGCGGCGGTGCTCGTCATGGGTCAGGGTCGCGCTCTCGCCCGTGGTGCCACAGGGCACCAGCGCATGGGTGCCGGCGTCGATCTGGCGTCGCACCAGCCGCTCGAAGGCGTCCTCGTCGACGCTGTCATTGTCGAACGGGGTGACCAGCGCGGTGATCGACCCCGTGAAAATCCGGTGAGTCATGATAAGTCCAGCGCTGGAGACGGACTGGGTCCGCACGCATGTGCCTGCTTGCCCGGCCGGGCCGGCGGCAGTTATCCGTTGAAGGGCGTGGTGTGCAAGTGGAGCCCGGCATGGCGCGATTGACGACGGTTTGTGCGGGCCTGGTGGCCGGGCTGCTGGTGGTGGCCTCGGTGGGGCCCGAACGTGCCGACACGCTGGCCCGCGCCGACACCACGGCGTCCACCACCCCCATCACCTTCACCGGTCGTCCCTTCGGACTGCCCAATGCGCTTTCGACCGAAGACACCGCACGTCTCGTGCAGGGGATCGCCGCCGCCGAACGCGGCGACTCGGCCAGCCTGCGCGCGCTGGCCGGCTCGGGCGCCAACCCGCTGGTGCGCCGGTATCTGGAATGGCGCTGGCTGACCGACGAGGACAGCGCGCTGGGCTTTTCGGACGTCCAGTCGGGGCTTCAGCGCTTCGAGGGCTGGCCGCGCATGACCACGCTGCGCCGCCGGGGCGAGCAGCTGATCTGGACATCCGGCCTCGGCCCCGCGGCCCGCATCGAGTGGCTGCGTCAGGGGGGTGGCCCGCTGGAAGGCAGCGGACGTGCCGCGCTGGCCGTTGCACTGGCCCAGGCGGGCCAGCGTGCCGAGGCCGTCCCGATCGCCCGTGCCGCCTGGCGCGCCGACGCCATGATCCCCGCCGCGCGCGAGGCCCTGCGCGCCGGCTTTGCAACCGACCTGCAGCCTGCGGACCATTTTGCCCGCGCCGACATGCTGTACTGGCTGGGCCAGCGCGCGGACGCCGCGGCCCTGACGCGCCTGATGACCGACGAGCAGCGCGCGGTGATGAATGCCCGCCTGGCCGTCCGGGCCGGTGCGCGCAACCAGATGGAGCTGGTCGCGGCGCTTCCCTCGGCAGCGCAGATGGACCCGGGCATCCTGCACGAGCGCGCGCGGCTGGCCCGCTCACGCGGGGACAACGCCACCGCCATCGCCTATGCGCGCCGCATCGAGGGCGACGGCGTGCATCTGCGCGGGCGCGAGGCGATCTGGGACCTCAAGCGACCGCTGATCGGGGCCGCGCTGCGCATGCGCGATTTCGAAAGCGCCTATCGGATGGCGCGCACCCATGGCCTCGCCTCGGGCGAGCGGTTCGCCGACGCGCAGTGGATGACCGGCTGGCTGGCGCTGCGCTTTCTGAACCGTCCGGCCGACGCGGTCGGCTATTTCCGTACCCTCGAGGCGGGGGTGGGCTCGCCGGTGTCCAAGGCGCGGGCCAACTACTGGCTGGGGCTGGCACTCGAGGCGTCGGGCGATCGCGAAGCGTCGCGCACGGCGCTGGCCGCCGCGGCCGCTTTCCCCACCGCCTTTTATGGCCAGCTGGCGGCGCAGAAGATCAATCCGGGGGCCCCGCTGGCATTGCCGCCCAGCGTCGAGCCCGCCGCCGACGAGCGCGCCGCCTTCGAACGGCGTGAACTGGTGCAGGTCCTGCGCATGCTGGGCGGGATCGGCAATGACGACGCCTATGAGGGCATCGCCTTCTTCATGGACGACCAGCTGGACAGCGCGGTCGAGCTGCGCCTGCTCTCGGACCTGTCCCGCCAGGCGGGCGAGCCGCGCGCTGCCCTGCGCTCGGCCAAGGCCGGCATGTTCCGCGGCGTGATCTCGATCGAGGCGGCCTATCCGCTGATGACCCTGCCCGACAGCGTGGCGCGCGGCATCCGTTCGCCCGAGCCGGCTCTGGTGCTGGCGATCACGCGTCAGGAGAGCGAGTTCAATCCGCGCGCGGTCTCGCGTGCCAATGCCGTGGGCCTGATGCAGCTGCTGCCGTCGACCGCGGCCATGCAGGCAAGGCGCGAGGGGCTGCCCTTCTCGCGCGCGGCGCTGATCGACGACCCGGCCTTCAATGTGACCCTGGGTGCGGCCCACCTGATGGACCTGGTGAACGAGTGGGATGGCTCGTACATCCTGGCCATCGCGTCGTACAATGCCGGCTCCAGCCGGCCGCGCGAATGGATCCAGACCTGGGGCGATCCGCGCCGGCCCGGCGTCGATCCGATCGACTGGATCGAACTGATCCCGTTCTCCGAGACGCGCAATTATGTGCAGCGGGTGATGGAAAACCTGATCGTGTATCGCGCCCGCCTGGCCGCCGAACAGCCGCCGACCCTGCGCATCGCCGAGGATTTGCGCCGCGGCGGCGTCCCCGGCTGACAGCGAACGCGCGTGCCCGGGCTTCCAGGCCCGGTCGTGCGGAAAAGAGCGCGCTCGGAGGCGCGCGCTCCGGCGACATCGGAGCCCGGGCTTCCAAGCCCGGTCGTGCGGATACAACCGCGCTTGGAAGCGCGGGCTCCTGGGGTGCGGAAACGGGCGCGCTCGGAGGCGCGGGCTCCGGTCGTGCGAATACAACCGCGCTCGGAGGCGCGCGCTCCGGTCGTGCGGATACAACCGCGCTTGGAAGCGCGGGCTCCGGCGGGGCGGACTATCGAGCTGGAGGACCTGCGAATGCGCAGGCAACGGAGCCCGGGCTTCCAAGCCCGGTGGTGCGGATACAACCGCGCTTGGAAGCGCGCGCTCCGGCGGGGCGGACTATCGAGCTGGAGGACCTGCGAATGTGCAGGCAACGGAGCCCGGGCTTCCAAGCCCGGTGGTGCGGATACAACCGCGCTCAGAGGCGCGGGCTCCGGCGGTGCGGACTATCGAGCTGGAGGACCTGCGAATGCGCAGGCAACGGAGCCCGGGCTTCCAAGCCCGGCAGTGCGGATACAGCCGCGCTCGGAGGCGCGGGCTCCGGGGGTGCGGAAAGGGGCGCGCTCGGAGGGGCGCGCTCGGAGGCGCGCGGTCCTAGGGTGCGGGCTCCGGGCGTGCGGGCGCGGAGGCCCGCGGTCCGGTGGTGTGGCGGGTCAGGCGGGGGAGGCTTGGCGGACCTCACGCAACAGCATCGCGTTGATGCGGATCAGTTCGGCGCACGCCAGCGCCAGATGGTAGAAGCTGGACGCGGGCGCGCTCTCCTCGTCAAAGCTGCCATCGGGATTGCGCCAGTCGCGCCACAGCCCGCGCACCGGCACGTCGCAGAAGGCCTCGATCGCGTGCCAGGCCTGCACCGCCGCTGCGGCGGAGGCGGGGTCGCGGGTGCGGGCATAGCGCACGATCTGGGCTTTCAGCCGTTCGGTGTTGGCCCAGAACCGCGCCCGCGGGTTCAGCACACGCCCCTCGAGTGACACCTCGGCACGGGTGCAGCCCGTATTCGGGTCGATGCCGAAGGTTTCGGCATGGGCGACCAGTCGCTCGGCCTCGTTCATCAGGCCCTGTCCGCCGGCGTCGTTCCACCGCGTGATCAGCCAGGCCCACTCGAAATGATGGCCCGGCTCGGTCACCTGGCCGCGCTCATCGGCCAGCGGCGTCCACTGCGCATCGAAATACTCGGGCAGGGCCCCGTGCGCGCGGTCGAAAAACCGCGCGCCGAACAGCTCGGCGATCCGGTCGGCAAAGGCCAGCACCCGCGGCTCGCCATTGGCGGCATGGATGGCCAGCGCCGCCTCGAACAGGTGCATGTGCGGATTCTGGCGCCTGGGCGGCACGGGGTCGATCTCGCCCTCGGCAAAGCCGCCCTCGGCATCGGCCCAGCCCTCCAGCCACACCAGGGTGTCCGCCGCGGCGTCGATCAGGTCCTCGCGGTCCAGCGCGCGCCCCGCATGGGCCAGGGCGAACACCGCGAACGCAGTGTCATAAAGGTCGCGCCGCGCATCCGCGACGCTGGAGCCGTCGGCGCTGTAGCGATGGACAAAGCCCCCCTCGGGGTGGCGGGCGCGCATCAGGCCGGCCGCGCCGGCCTCGCAGGCCGCCCGCCACGGTCCCGACCAGCCCAGATCGCCCGCCAGGGCATAGACGAAGGTCTGGCGCGCCTGAACCCGGACCCGCCGCGGCAGAAGGTCGGGCGACCCGTCCAGCCGCAGCTTGTCGTGGAACAGCCCGCAGCCCGGGTCGAAACCGGCCTGCCACCAGAGCGGAAAGGCATGGTCGAACAGGAAGGCGCGGGCGCGCTGGGCGCAGGCATCCAGAAGGGCGGGCGTCGTCATGCCGTCTCCGTCGTGTTCAGGGCGGTTCGGCCCGATGTCGCCAGCGCGTGCGCCACCACCGCCTTCAGGCACCCGCCCGGTGCGATGGCATGGCCGGGCAGGCCGGCGCGGCGGGCCGCCTCGAGGTCGCTTTCGGAATCCCCGATCAGGAATGATCCTGCGCGACGCGATGGCCATTCGGCAAAAGCCCGCTCGATCATGCCGGCATTGGGCTTGCGGTCCGGATGGTCCGGGTGGCGCCAGGCCTCGACCACCGCATCGGCGTGCCAGGGGGCATGATAGACCGCATCGATGTGCGCGCCGTGCGCTGCCAGGCGGGCGCGCATGGCCTGCATGAAGCGGTGGAAATCGTCTTCGGTGAAGCGTCCGCGCGCAATGCCGGCCTGGTTGGTCACCACCACCACCAGATGGCCGGCCTCGTTCAGCATCCGGATCGCCTCGGGCGCCCCTTCGACGAAATCCAGGTCCTCGATCCGGTGGGTATAGCCCTGCTCATCGCGGTTGATGGTGCCGTCGCGGTCCAGGAAGGCAATCGGACGCGCCCACCGTTCGGGCAGTTCCTGGCGCGCCTGGGCCAGGGTGTCGGGCAGGCCGATGTCCAGGAAGTAGCCGTCAAAGGCCATGCCGCCCAGCCGTCCCTGCGCCACCAGGGCGGGAAAGACATCGGTCTCGATCGAGGCGGGCAGGGTGGTGATGCGCTGTGCCACCTCGCGGCGCAGCAGATAGATCCCGCCGTTCACCACGCCGGGACCGGTGCTGGCAGGGTCCTTCTCGCGGAAGGCGGTGATCCGCCCGCCCCCATGCTCGACCGAACCGAACCGTCCGGCATCGGGCACCGCGCGCAGGGCAATCCGGCCAAGATCATCGCCCAGCGCGTCCGCCACCAGTGCGGTCAGGTTGATCTCGAACAGGCTGTCGCCGTTCAGCATCAGGAAGTGCTCGTCGAGCAGGCCGGCGTCCCGCGCGAAGGCCAGTGCGCCCGCCGTGCCCAGCGGCTCAGGCTCGCGCAGGACCCGAGCATCGGCGCCCCAGAAGGCGCGCCCGTCATAGCGGGCCTCGACCTGCTCGCCCAGATGGCCGGCCAGGAAGGTGATCTCGCGCACGCCATGGCGGGCGAGTTCCAGCACGACATGGTCGAGGAAGGCGCGACCGGGGGCCACCTCCAGCAGGGGCTTGGGCGTGGCTGCGGCCAGCGTGCCCAGGCGCGTGCCGCGCCCTCCCACCAGTACGAATGCCTGCCTGATCATGCCGCCCCCCTAGACGCTCGGGTGCGCCCTGCCAATCACTGGTGCAATTGCTTGACCGTGGCGGTGGGTCGGGTCCATCGCGCCGCCATCGCGTCAGGCCGGAGGCACGGGATGGACAGCGTCGAGGTGTGCGTCGTGGGGGCCGGCGTCGTCGGCCTGGCGATTGCCCGTCGCCTCGCGGTCGAGGGGTTCGAGGTGATCGTGCTCGAGGGCGCCGACACCATCGGCACAGGCATCAGCTCGCGCAATTCCGAGGTGATCCACGCCGGCATCTATTATCCCGAGGGTTCGTTGAAGGCGCAGCTGTGTGTCGAGGGCAAGCACCGCCTTTACGAATGGTGCGCCGCGCGCGCGGTGCCCCATCGCCGCTGCGGCAAGCTGATCGTCGCCACGTCGGCCGACCAGATCCAGACGCTCGAGGACCTGAAGCGGCGGGCGGCAGCCAACGGGGTGGACGACCTCGTGCTGATCGACGGCGAAGAGGCCCGCCGACGCGAGCCCGCGCTTCGGTGTGTCGCCGCCCTGTGGTCCCCGTCCAGCGGCATTGTCGACAGTCACGCCCTGATGCTGTCGCTGCTGGGGGATGCCGAGGATCACGGCGCAGTGCTGGCGCTGGAAACGCCGGTGATCGGGGGCGCGCGTGAGGGCGGCGGCCTGGTGGTCGAAACCGGAGGCGCACACCCGCACCGACTCAATTGCCTGTGGTTGGTGAATGCCGCGGGCCTTGCGTCGCCCCATGTCGCAAGGTTAATGCATGGCTATCCGGAGGGTCGGACCCCCGATTACAGGCTGGCCAAGGGGAGCTATTTCAGCCTCTCGGGTCGCAGTCCGTTTTCGCGCCTGATCTATCCGGTTCCGGAACGTGGGGGCCTGGGGGTCCACGTCACGATCGACCTTGGCGGTCAATGCCGGTTCGGTCCTGATGTGGAGTGGGTCGAACGGGAGGACTATGACGTCGACCCTTCGCGGTCGGAACGCTTTTATGAGGCGGTGAGGCGGTACTGGCCGGGCCTGGGCGATGGCGCCCTGGCACCTGCCTATGCCGGCATCCGGCCCAAGCGGGTCGGCCCCGGAGAGCCCGACGCAGATTTTCTCATCGAAGGCCAATCCGACCATGGAGTTGTCGGACTGATTAATGTATTGGGTATCGAGTCCCCGGGTCTGACGGCGTCGCTGGCCCTTGCCGAGCGGGTGTCCGACCTGATCCGGGGCGCACAGTGACGTCGCTGGACCGCGGTCCATAACCGTCACACAACAGCAGCGTCGGCGTGCGAGAGGCTGACGGGGTGTCAGCATCGGCGACGGCCTGGGGGACAGCAGGGCGCGGGGGGTTCCTCCGCATGACATGACGGGCGGGATCACGGGGCGGCCATGCGTCGACCGGGGGTGCCGGACCGCCTGAGGAGCATGCCAATGATCATCGTCCGGGCGCCACTGCGCGTGTCGTTTTTCGGTGGGGGGACCGATCATCCGAGCTGGTTCCGCCGGCCGGAGCCGGGTGCCGTCCTCTCGACCACGATCGACAAGTACATCTATATCCAGCTGCGTCGCCTGCCGGCCGTGTTCGACTTCAACTATCGCGTCGTCTGGCGCATGGTCGAACAGGTCGCGACGCTGGACGAGATCCAGCATCCCATCGTCCGCGAGGTCCTGCGCCACTACGCCGCCGACGCCGACTGCGGCTATGAGGTGGTCTACAACGCCGACCTGCCGGCGCGCTCGGGGCTGGGCTCGTCCTCGTCCTTCACCGTGGCCATGCTGCATGCCTTCCTGGCCAATCAATCCCGGCTGGTCACCAAGAGCTTTCTGGCGCGCGAGGCCATCCGCCTCGAACAGGACATCCTGGGCGAACCCGTGGGCTGTCAGGACCAGGTGGCCGCTGCCTATGGCGGGCTCAGCCGCATCGACTTTTCGGCCGAGGGTGGCCCCACCGTTTCGCCGGTCACCGTCTCGCCCGCCCGCAAGGCCGCCCTTGAACAGCATCTGATGCTGTTCTTCACCCATTTCACCCGGTCGGCATCCGACATCGAAGCCCGGAAGATCGAGAGCTTCGACAGCAAGACCGCCGAGATGCGGCGCCTGCATGCCCAGGTGGCCGAGGGCGAGCGCCTGCTGCTGTCCGAGACGACGCCCATCGCCGAGTTCGGCGGGCTGCTGCACGAGGCATGGGAGAAAAAGCGCACGCTGGCCGCGTCCGTCTCGAACCCCGACATCGACCAGGCCTATGCCGCCGCACGCGCAGCCGGGGCGATCGGTGGCAAGCTGCTGGGTGCGGGGGGTGGCGGGTTCCTGCTGTTCCTGGTGCCGCCGGCGCGTCAGGACGGCGTGCGTCAGGCCCTGGGCGGCCTTACTCATGTCCCGATCTCGATGGAGAGCGCGGGCTCTTCGGTGGTGCTGCACGCGCCCGAGCTGACCAGCAATTACTTGACGGCCGCCCGCGGCATCGCCTGAGGAACACCAGCCCATGACCCTGATTTCCGACAGCCGCGCCGCGTCGCGCACGTCCGCATTCGCGGTCGGGGCCGATGATGGCCTGTTCCGGGCAATCGAGCGTGCCCTGGACAACGGAACCGGCACGGTCTTCGTGCTGGATTCGGCAGGACGCGCGGTCGGGACGCTGACGCTCGAGGGGGGCCGCGCGGCCATCCTCGCCGGGCGCCATCTGGACCCGCTGACGGCCGCCGACGTGATGGAGCAGGGCGTCGATCGGACCGCCGACCCTGCCACCCAGAGTGTGCCCGTGTCGGCCGTGCTGGACGCCGAGGGGCGCCTGGTCGATGTCGTGCTGCGCGGGGATTCCAGTTTCGTGCCCGTCGCCGAGCCGGACCTGGGCCACGCCGAGATGCGCAACCTGATGGATGCATACATGTCGACCTGGATCTCCTCGACCGGGGACTATATCCGCACCCTCGAACGCCGCTTTGCCGCCCGCACCGGCAACCGGCATGGCATCGCCACCTCGAACGGCACCACCTCGCTGCACCTGGCGCTGGTGGCACTGGGCATCGGGCCCGGCGACGAGGTGATCGTCCCCGACCTGACGTTCGCAGCGTCGATCAACACGGTCATCCATGCCGGCGCCCGACCGGTCATCGTCGACGTCGATCCGCACACCTGGTGCCTCACGCCCGAGGCGATCGAGGCGGCGATCACCCCGCGCACCCGCGCGGTGATGCCCGTTCATGTCTTCGGCCGCCCTGCGCCGATGACCGACATCATGGCGGTCGCGCGCCGCCGCGGCCTTTATGTCATCGAGGACTGTGCCGAGGCGCACGACGCGCACTGGGATGGCCAGCCGGTTGGGTCGTTCGGCGACGTCTCCAGCTTTTCGTTTTTCGCCAACAAGATCATGACCACGGGCGAGGGCGGGATCTGCGTCACCAATTCGGCCGAGCTGGCGGAACGGATGCGCATGCTGCGCGACCACGGCATGCGGCCCGAGCGGCGCTATTGGCACGAGGAGCCCGGCTTCAACTATCGCATGACCAACATGCAGGCCGCGGTGGGGTGCGCCCAGCTGGACCGGCTCGATGACTTCCTGGCCGAACGCGCGCGGGTCCATCACCTCTATGCGCGCGTGCTGGACGGCATTCCGGGCGTGGCGATGCCGCCCGCCATGGAAGCGCGCGCGCGGCCGGTGGTCTGGTTCGCCTGCGCCACCGTGCCGGCCGAGCGGCGTGCCCAGCTGATCCAGGCGTGCCGGGCGATCGACGTGGACCTGCGGCCCTTCTTCAACTGCCTGTCGGTCATGCCGCCCTACCGGCCCTATGCGCGCCCGTGCCCGAACGCCTATCTGCTGTCGCAATCGGGGGTGAACCTGCCGACGTCGCGGCGGGTTGACGAACGGCTTGCGATGCGGATCGCCGACGTCTTCCGGAGCGTGCTGGCATGACCATGGTCGAAGGCGAGCGGATCCGGCGCCCGATCCCGCTGTTTCATTATCTGGCGGAAACCTGGCGCTATCGGTTCCTGATCGGCCATCTGGTCGGCGCGGACATGCGTTCGCGCTTCCGCCGCTCGCACCTGGGCATCCTGTGGGCCCTGCTTCAGCCCCTGCTGCTGTCGCTGATGTTCGCCTTCGTGCTGGCCAACATCTTCCAGCAGGAGTTCAAGACGTTTGCGCTGTTTGTCTTCGCGGGCGTTGTGCTGTGGGAGTTCCTGACCGGCGGCATTTCGGTCGGGATGCACTCGCTGCTTCAGGCCGAAGGACACCTGCGGCAGGCACGCATCCCCGCCCTCGTGTTCCACATACGCTCGACGATGCACTGTCTGGTGCTGTTCTTCTTTGGCATGTTGAGCTTTTTCCTGTTCGCGCTGGTCATCAACCCGGCCGTCGTGACGGTGTACTGGGCGATCTATGTCCCGGCCTTCACCGGCATCACCCTGCTGATGGTGCTGCCGCTGACCATGATCACCTCGGTGATCAACATGAAGTTCCGCGACTTCCAGCAGGGCATCGGACTGGCGCTGCAGTTCCTGTGGTATCTCTCGCCGGTATTCATCGCCCGCGAGGTCTTCAAGCGGCCCGAGCTGGCCTGGTGGGACCGGATCAATCCGGTGGCCGCCCTCTGCGACCTGTTCCGCGACCCGATGCTGTACCAGCGTCAGTGGGATCCGATGGACGTCTATGTCTTCCTCGCCTGGACCGCCGCGGCCTGGGTGTTTGCCATCATCACGGTCTGGCGCAATGAAAAACGCATCGTCTTCTATTATTGACCTCGAGGCACGGCGCGTCCGCATGGGCGGGCGCATGGTCCCCACCGAGGCCGGCCGCACGTCGATCATCGTGCGCGACGCGCACCTGTCCTATCCGGTGGGGCCGTTCCTGAAGGGGTCGCTGAAGTCCAACCTGTTCCGCCTGTTCGGCTACAAGGAACAGGACGTGCCGGACATCGGCTACATCAAGGCGCTGGCGGGGGTGTCGTTCTCGGTCCGCCACGGCGAGCGGGTGGGCATCATCGGGCGCAACGGCTCGGGCAAGTCGACCATGCTGCGCGCGCTGGCGGGCGTGTATCCGCTGGACAGCGGCGAGCTGGCGATCGAAGGCCGCATCCAGTCCATGTTCGAGATCGGCGTGGGCTTTGAATCCGAGGCGACCGGCCGCGAGAACGTCTATTATCGCGGCCTCGTGATGGGGGTGAAACCCAGCGTCATCGAGGAACGGATCGAGGAGATCATCCAGTTCGCGGACCTGGGCGACTTCATCGACCTGCCGATGCGCACCTATTCCAGCGGCATGTGGGTCCGCCTGGCGTTTGCGATCTCGTCCTATCTGGACGGCGATGTGCTGTTGATCGACGAGGTGTTCGGCGCCGGCGACGCCGCCTTTGTCGGGCGTGCCATCGCGCGCATGGAGGCCCTGGTCGAAACGGCGGGCATCGTCGTGTTCGTCAGTCACGACCTGGGCACGCTCGAGCGGCTGTGCCCGCGCACCATCTGGATGGCCCACGGCAAGATCCGCATGGACGGGCCCAGCGCCGACGTCATCGCCGCCTACATGGCCGAGGTGAACGGCTGACACCCATCATCACCGACACGGCGACCTTGTGGTGACGGGCGCGCCCGTCGCCTTGAACGCACACACATCCACGACAGGGGAACACGAACGGACATGGCGAAGGTATTGGTGACCGGCGGGGCCGGCTATATCGGCTCGATGCTGGTGCCGCAGCTGCTGGCGCGCGGCGACAGCGTGACGGTGCTCGATCATTTCCCGCGCGGGGACACGGTCCTGGCGACCAGCTGCATCGACCCGAACTTCACGCCCGTGAAGGGCGATGTTCGCGATGAGGCGCTGGTCCGCGACCTGGTGGCCCGGCACGATGTGGTCATCCCGCTGGCCGCGCTGGTCGGCGCCCCCCTGTGCAAGCAGGATCCGCTGAACGCCCAGACCACCAATTCCGATGCCGTGCGGATGCTGGTCAAGATGCTCTCGAAGGATCAGCGCATCGTCTATCCCACGACCAATTCGGGCTACGGGATCGGCCAGAAGGGCCAGGAGTGCACCGAGGACACCCCGCTGAACCCGATCTCGCTCTATGGCACCTCCAAGGTCGAGGCCGAGCGTGCCGTGCTGGACAGTGGCAATGGCATCACCCTGCGCCTGGCGACCGTGTTCGGCATGGCCTCGCGGATGCGCATCGACCTGCTGGTGAACGACTTCACCTGGCG
>DBAV01000006.1:761-5995 GCA_002291875.1 Hyphomonadaceae bacterium UBA1001 | reverse complement strand
CGGCCGCCAGCGCCGCGCCCGTGGTGCCGGCGGGCGTGCCGGGCGGGCTGACGGTCGAGCAGATGTGGAACCTCGCGCGGGTCGGCAGCCCCAGCCTCTCGCCCGACGGGCGGATGGCGGTGGTGGCGGTCACCCGCTTTGACATGGAAACCGACAAGGGGTCGGCCGACCTGTGGCTGGTGCCGACCGATGGCGGCCCGGCGCGCCAGCTGACCACCTCGCCCGCTTCGGACAGCGAGCCGACCTTCAGTCCCGACGGCCGCCTGATCGCCTTTGTCTCGCGTCGCAACGAGGACGCGCGCGCCCAGCTGTGGGTGATACCCGTCGATGGCGGCGAGGCGCGGCGCGTCACCGATGTGCCCACGGGTGTCTCGGCACCGCGCTGGTTCCCCGACAGCCGCCGGATCGCCTTCCTGTCGTCGGTGTGGACCGACCTCGACACCTGGGATGCCCAGAAGGCACGGCTGGAGCAACGGGCCAAGTCCGAGATGACCGCCCGGGTCTGGGACCGCGCGCCCTTCTCGTACTGGGACCGCTTCATCGATGACCGCGAGACCCACATCTTCGTGGTCGACACCACCACCACCCAGGTCGCCTCGGTGACCCGCGGCTCGGGCCAGTCGGTCGATTTCCGCGAGCCGTCCGTGGACAGCTATGACATCTCGCCCGACGGCCTGGAGATCGCCTTTGCCGGCGACTCCAGCCGGGTGGGCAATGCGTCGAATTATGACGTGTTCACCGTGCCGGTCGCGGGCGGGGCGGCGCGCAATCTGACGGCCGACAATCCGGCCGATGACGGCAATCCGCTGTATTCGCCCGATGGGCGCACGCTGGCCTTCGTCCAGCAGCGCATTGTGGGCTTTTATGCCGACAAGGCGCGGGTGATCCTGGTCGACCGCGCCACCAATGCCCGCCGGGAGCTGGCCCAGCAATGGGACCGCTCGGCGTCCGACCTGGTGTGGGCGCCCGACTCGCGCGCGCTGTTCGGGGCGATCGACGATGCCGCCACCCGCCGCATCCACCGCATTCCGGTGGACGGCTCGATGCCGGTGCCGGTGACGCGCGCCAACGACTTTGCGGCGGTGGACGTGGTCGCCGCACCCGGCCAGCGCCGCGGCCGCACCGAGCTGGTGATGGTGGCCCTGCGCCAGTCCTTCTCGGAACCGCCGACCCTGGTGCGGGTCGATCCGCGCAATGGCACGCCCACCCAGCTGTCGCGCTTCAACGACGACGCGCTGCGCACCGTGCAGATGGGCCGCGTCGAGAGCGTGACCTATACCGGCTCGAACGGCGCGCCGATCCAGATGTGGGTGGTCTATCCGCCCAATTTCGACCCCTCCAAGCGGCACCCGCTGTTCCTGCTGCTGCATGGCGGCCCGCACAATGCGGTCACCGACAGCTGGACCTTCCGCTGGAACGCGCAGGTCTTTGCGGCCTGGGGCTATGTGGTGGCGTGGCACAATTTCCACGGCTCATCGGGCTTTGGCCAGGACTTCACCGACTCGATCAACCCCGACCGCATCACCAAGCCCTATCAGGACACCATCGCGGCGGCGGAATGGTTCAAGGCCCAGCCCTGGATCGACCCCACCCGCATGGCGGCGGGCGGCGGCTCCTATGGCGGCTTCCTGGCCTCGGCCCTCCTGGGACGTGACCACCCCTTCCAGGCGCTGGTGGCGCACGCAGCGGTCTACAACTCGTTCACCCAGATCGGGGCGGACTATGCGGCGCAGCCCGAGCGGCACTTCGAGTTCTGGGAGAACCCCACCGATTTCGCCCGGTTCTCGCCGCACACCAATGCCGGCAATTTCCGCACGCCGACCCTGGTGATCCACGGCCAGAACGACATGCGGGTGCCGGTCAATCACGGCTTCGAGCTGTTCAACATCCTGCAGCGCCAGGGTGTGCCTTCGCGGCTGGTCTATTACCCGGACGAGAACCACTGGATCCTGCAGCCGCAGAACTCGGTGTTCTGGTACGCCCAGGTCCGCGAATGGATCGGCCGCTACGCCCCGCCCGGCCTACGCTGAGCCGCCCCGTTCCCCACCGTCTCGCGTCCGCGACGAAGGTGGGGGACCGCACCCGCCTCTCAACCCGGCCCGACCCACCTTCTCCTCGGGGAGAAGGTCGGAGGCTGCGCAGCAGGCTCCGGGTTGAGGGGATTTCGCGAAAGCTGTGCGGATAGGCGCACGGCTGTTGCTCCGCCCTGACGACCTATTCGGCGCCATCCCCTCAAGCCGGCCCGACGCCACCTTCTCCTCGGGGAGAAGGTCGGAGGCTGCGCAGCAGGCTCCGGGTTGAGGGGATTTCGCGAAAGCTGTGTGGATAGGCGCACGGCTGTTGCTCCGCCCTGACGACCTATTCGCCACCCTCCCCTCAACCCGGATTTCGTGCCGAAATCCGACCTTCTCCCCGAGGAGAAGGTGGTGCAACGGGTTGAGGGATTTGCGGGAAAGCCGCGCAGACGCGGCGCACGGCTGTTGCTCCGCCCTGATGGCCTTTTCGTCATCCTCCTCTCAACCCGGATTTCGTATGGCTCACTTTTTCCAGCGGTGCTGATCGGGATTGCGGGTGCAGCCGGCACGCGGGACACGGTCCGCCATGGCGCCGGCCTTTCGCAGGGCGCATTCCACCGACAGCGGCTTGCTGAACACCTCGTCCGTTGAAAACCTGAGGACGCGATAGCCCGCCATCGTTGCGGCCAGCGCCTTTCGCGCATCCCGCTCGGCAATGCCCGGCAGGCGATGCACGCCGCCATCCACCTCGACCAGCAGGCGCGCCGACAGCCAGGCGAAATCGTACACATACCTGCCGACCGCTGCCTCTCTACGGAACCCCGCTCCCTCGCGGTTGAGCGCACGCAGGAGCGTCCAGAGCCGACGCTCGCCCGCGCTTGCCTCATCGTGGCGCAGCCGCACCGCCCGCTGCAGCGCGGCCGGGGTGGCACGGGGTTTCCGGTCGTGGCGCGCTGTTTTGTTCATGCAACGTTTCATGAACACTTGCGCCGCGCCCTGCAAGCGCCAATCCCGGCGACACCGCCTGGCGGCCGCGAACCCGCTGTAAGGCGGCAAGGGTGGGGCTACTTGGGGCCACCTTCGCGTTGGGGAGATGGTGGCTTGGACGGGGTTGAGGGGATTTTGCGAAAGCGGCGCAGGCAGGGCGGCTGTTTCGGCGGACTCGGGGTCAATCCGGGGCCATCCCTTCAACCCGGCCGGGTGCACCTTCTCCTCGGGGAGAAGATCGGAGGCTGCGCAGCAGGCTCCGGGTTGAGGGGATTAGCGAGAAAGCCTTGCGGATAGGCGAACGGCTGTTGCTGCGCCCTGACGGCCTCTCCGGCGCGTTCCCCTCAACCCGGATTTCGCTTCGCAAAATCCGACCTTCTCCCCGAGGAGAAGGTGGTGCAACGGGTTGAGGGGTTTTGCGCGAACGCTGTGCCCTGACGGCCTCTCCCGCACCCTCCCCTCAACCCGGATTTCGCTTCGCAAAATCCGACCTTCTCCCCGAGGCGAAGGTTGCGCGCGACGGCGCTCTTGGGACATCTGCGTCCCCCTCCCGCGCAGTCAGGGGCGGTTGAAGATGCGGTGGGCGGCCCAGCCGACGGTGAGGGCCAGTGCGAGGGTCGCCAGCGCATGGAAAAAGCTGAAGCGGTGGGCGAAATCATGCACCGAGCGTTCGACGCCCACGCGCACCACCTCGAGCCGGCTGGCGGTGCGCGCCACCACCCGCCCCGATCGCACCACCAGGATGTCGGCGGCATAGACCCCGGGCGGGGCGGTGACCGGCAAGGCGATGTCGGCCCGGAACAGCCCGCTGCCCAGCAGCCGCAGGCCCCCGGACTGGCCCGGACCCTGCGGGCCCCCGCCCTCGGCCATCCAGGTGCCGGCCGTCTGTTTCAGGCGGGTCAGGGCGGCGCGGCGCACGATCGCCTCGCGCGGGGGGAGCGCCGGCACGAAGCGCACCGCCTGGGCCGGGTCCAGCCCGAGGGCATCACGCTCGGCCGGCGCCAGCAGGGCGGGCACGGGGCGGGTGGACAGGCGGGCGAAAAAGCCGGGCATGGCCTCGAGCCGCACCGGATCGACATTGATCCACAGGCCGGCCACGCGCTGGCGCCGGTGCAGGGTGGCACGCTGGTCGGGGCCGCGCAGGGTGACGATCACGTCCGCACCCTGCAATGACGCCTCGGGGATGACACCGAACACGGTCACCGTCTCGCCGCGATAGGTCGAGGTCACGCGCACGGTCTCCTGGGCGACCGCGGCGGCCAGCCCGGGCGTGGACGGCGCCAGCGGTCCAGGCGACCCAAGGGGCGCCGGCATGGCCGGGGGCGAGGGCGAGGGCGCCGCCGCCAGCGCAGGCGCGCCCGCCATCACGGCCACCATGCCCGCGATCAGGCGATGCACGCGCCTCATCCGATCACCAGCGCGAACGGCACGGCGGGCTGGACCGACAGGTCCCACAGCAGGCGCAGGCCCATGCCCAGCACCACCACCCCCAAGAGGGCACGCAATTCCTCGGCCCGCAGGCGCTGGCCCAGGCGCGCGCCGACCTGTGCCCCGATCACCCCGCCCACGATCAGCAGCGCCGCCAGCAGGATGTCGACCGTGATGTTGAGCGTTGCCTGAAGCACGATCACCGCGCTGGACACCACCAGGATCTGGACCAGCGACGTCCCCACCACCGTCGCCGTCGGCATGCGCAGCAGATAGATCATCGCCGGCACCAGGATGAAGCCCGCACCAATGCCCATCAGCGCCGCCAGAACCCCGGTGCCAGCGCCCAGTGCCAAAGGCGGGATCACCGACAGATAAAGGCCCGAGGCGGGAAACTTCATCCGCAGCGGCAGGCGGCGCAGCACCTCGCCGGGCCGGGCGCGGGGCGGCGGGGGATGGCCCAGCCGGCGCCGCCGGATGGCGGTCAGCGCCTCGCCCAGGATCAGCACGCCCATCACCGTCAGAAAGCCCACATAAAGCAGCGTGATGGTGATCTCGGCCTGGCCCGCCTGCTGCAGCCGGCCCAGAAGCCCCACACCGGCCGCAGCCCCGACAATGCCGCCCGCGCTGAGCACCAGCCCCATCCTGAGGTCGACCGCCCGTCGCCGGGCATGGGCCAGCGCCCCCGAGAGCGACGAGGCGGCGACCTGGCCGGCCTGGGTGGCGACCGCGACCGGCGCGGGAATGCCCATGAACAGCAGGATCGGGGTCAGCAGGAACCCGCCGCCCACGCCGACCATGCCC
>DBAV01000006.1:0-384 GCA_002291875.1 Hyphomonadaceae bacterium UBA1001 | reverse complement strand
CGATCACCAGCGGCGCGTTCACCGCGGTCTCGGCGATCGGCAGATAGAGGTCCATGGGCGCGCTCCGGCCCGCAACGGACCCGCCGCGCCACTGTTCCACCCCGACCGCGCCGCGTCCAGCGTTTCACCGCCCGCAATCGCCGGGGTGCACAGGGCGCACGCCTTCTGTTAGGCTGGGTCCAGACCGGGTGGATCGGCCCCCTGCGGGCCGGGCTGCCGAGGTGGGGACGAACGCCATGCACCGCTTTCTTGTCGGCCTGTTCCTGGCCGTCCTGATCATGTTCGTGATGTTCACGAACGCCTGGATCTTCTCGGCCCGTTCGCTGCAGACCGAGGTGGGGCGGATGGTGGCCGACGGCCATGCGGTCTCGCTGCGCCAGGCGC
>DBAV01000009.1 GCA_002291875.1 Hyphomonadaceae bacterium UBA1001 | reverse complement strand
GGACACTGGGCCAGGTGCGCGCGGCCTCGGGGTGGCGCGTGACCAGGCGCGCCCAGTTGGCCGCGCTCTCGGCGGCCTTGCGCATCAGGGCATCATCATTGTCCAGGCCCAGATGGATGGCCGGATTGTCGATGTGGGTGATCGGGTGGCGGGCGTGCACGCGCAGCGCCCAGTCGGTGTCTTCAAAGCCATAGCCAGCAAAGCCGTCGTCGAACCCGACCGCGTCCAGCACATCCGCCCGCACCAGAAGGTTCGCCGTCGTGGTGGCCTCGGCAGGACGGCGAGCGCGGGTGGCCGCGTCGGCACAATCCCCCATGCGTGAGACCTGCCAGTGCAGCCGGCTTGTGGGTGCTGATGCGTCGGGTACGGCAAAGCCGCCGAACGCCACCGCCGTCCCGCGCATCACCTCCGCCGTCCAGCGGGCCAGAAAGTCGGGCGCGCCCGGCATCATGTCGGCATCCAGGAACAGCAGCCACTGCCCCGTTGCGGCCTCGCGCAGGCGGTTGCGCGCGCCCGCCCGGCCCCGATTGGCGTGGTCGCGCAATGGGCGCAGCACGGGGCACGTCCGCGCCATCGCACACAGCGCCGCATGAACCTCGGCATCGGGACTGGCATCGTCCTGGGTGACGATCTCGATCGGCCGGGGCAGGCCCCGCGCCTGTTCCAGCAGCGCGGTCACCAGCGCGCGCGGGTCGTCGCCATGGTGGGGAATCAGGATCGAGAGGGCAGGGCTCATGGCGTCACCGCTGGGCTTGTCGTGCGTGCGCGCAGCACCTGGGTTCGCACGCTGCCGACATCCAGCGCAGCAGCCAGGACACCATAGGCGGCAATCCCGGTCAGCACCATCCCAGCCAGCCTTGCCACCGGTTCCAGCGTGTGGGCCAAAGCTGCGTCGACGCCCGCAACGGCACCGGCCATGCCCGCGGTCGCCAGTGCGATCCGCAGGGCCGCGCCCGGTGCCAGCGGCAGCGCCACCATCGTCCGTCCCACCACCGCCAGCGCCACCACCAGCACCCCATAGGCCGCCAGCGTCGCCATCGCAGCGCCGGCCAGGCCCCACACCGGCACCAGCATCAGCGTCAGACCCGCATTCAAAGCGATCGGCCCCACCATCAGCGCCGCGCGCACCCCGGTCCGGCGCGCCAGCAGGAACGCCTCGGACAGATAATGCACTGACAACCCGTTCAGCACGGCGGCAAACGCGATCCACGGGATCACCAGGGCCGCCTCGGCCGCGAGGGCGGGGCCGACCAGCACCCCCGACAGAGGCTGCGCCACCAGCGCCAGGCCAGCCGCAGCCGGAAGCGCCAGCGCCAGCATCGTTTCAAAAGCACGCCTGGCCACCGTGCGAACGGCCGCGGTGCCGCCACGCTCGAAGGCGGCGGTCGCCAAGGGTGCGAATGCCATGCCCGCCCAGACGAACACCACGTCGACCACCCGCGCGGCCAGGTTGTATCCTGCAAAATAGGCCCCCACCGCCGCCGGCCCCAGAAGGTGGGCGATCAGGAAGCGGTCGGTTGCCGCCAGTGCCAGGTCCAGCCCCAGCGCGAGCGCGACCGGCAGGCCATAGAACGCGTAACTCCGTACGCGGACGGTGTCGAGCTTTCCGCCCCGGGCGCGGCGCCAGAGCATTGGTGCCTCGAAGGCCAGCGCCACCGCGGTGGCGACCAGCGCTCCTGCGAACGGCCCTGCCGCCCCCATGTCCAGCCAGACCACCGCCACCAGGCCGCAGGCAAAGCCGCCCAGGATCGAGCCGGTCTCAACCAGCGCATACCGGCCGACCTCAGCGCCTGCACGGCGGGTCTCGAGCGCGATGCGCACACCCGTGCGCACGCCGGCGTGCACCAGGGCGAACGCCATCGCCGGCGCCATCATCGATTCCAGGCCCATGACCCAGAACACAATGCCACTGGCACAGGCCAGCGCCGCCAGCGCGCACGCCCACAGCCCCAGGAGGGTTGCGAAATGATCGGGCAGGGCGCCGTCCTCCCGCGCCCTGGCCAGGAAACGGTGCGCCGCTGCCTCGACCCAGGTCAGGGTGGCGGTGTGCACCAGCGCGGCTGCGCTGAAGGCCAGCGCGTAAAGGCCGAACTGCTCGGGCGCCAGCACCCGGGTCAGCACGATCACCGAGCCAAAGCCCACGATCGCCTGGGCGATGTTGACCGGCAGAAAGCCGATGAGGTGGCGCCCCAGCATCTTTTGCGCCCTATCGCGTGCGGCGCGCGTCGCCCAGCAGGGCGGGCGCGGTGCACAGCATGATCCACAGGTCGAACCACAGGGACTGGCGGTCGATATACTCCAGATCGAGCGCGATGCGCTGGCGCACCTCGGCGGCGGTGTGCATCGGTCCGCGCGATCCGTTCACCTGGGCCCAGCCCGTCAGGCCAGGCTTCATGCGGTGGCGGTGCGAATAGTCGGCCACCAGCCGATGGCTCTCGACCTCGCCGGTGCGCATGCCGACCGCGTGCGGGCGCGGGCCGACCAGCGACATCTCGCCGGCCAGCACGTTGAACAGCTGGGGCAGTTCGTCCAGCGAGGTGCGTCGCAGGAACCTGCCCAGCGAGGTCACGCGCGGATCGCCTGCCACCACCTGGGCCCTTATGCGCGTCTCGGCGGCGGCCACATGCATCGAGCGGAACTTCCACACCCGGATGATGCGGTTGTTGAAGCCATGCCGGTCCTGGCGGAAGAAGACCGGCCCGCCATCCTGAAGCTTCACCGCTAGCGCGATCAGCGCCATCAAAGGTGCAAATGCCACCAGCAGGAGCGCGCCGACGACCAGATCCTGCGCCCGTTTGGCCGCTGCCCGGCCCAGATCGGGCGCGGCGCCGGAGAGGCCCGCCACCGGTGCGCCGGCCAGCGATGACAGGGCTGCGGCCGAGCGTCCCAGCCCATCCAGATCCACCAGCATGACCACCTGGTTGGGCAGAGTCCTCAGGCGCGCCAGCAGGTCCTCGGTGCGCGCGCGCGTCGCCCCGTCCAGTGCGATGACGATGCGCGAAGCTTCGGGCAGGCGGGGCCATTCCAGCAAGGCCTCGACTCCCCCCACGACCGGCACCCCGGCCAGCGCCTGTGGCCGCCGTGCGGCGCGGTCGTCAAAGATCGCCAGGACATCAAGGTCGCGTCCGCGCGCGGCGCGTTCGATCAGCCCCTGCGCGCGCGGGGAGGCGCCGACGATCACCACGGGCTCGGCAAACAGCCCCGCCCGGGCCAGAATGGCCGCAAGCGCCAAACCCAAACCATGGCTGGCAGCCAGCACGGCCCCGATCACCCCCAGCGGGGTCGCCAGGATACGCAGCGCGCTGGCGTCCGTGGCCCCCAGCACCAGCGCAAGGCCCAGGCACGCGGCCAGTCCCCCGCCCAGCCCCATCGCTGCACGCATCAGCGCGCCGTCATCGCCAGGGCGCGTTTGGCGGTGCGTATCGGTGCAATAACATCCTGCGATCCGAAGTCCCACCAGCAGCACGACAGCGGCAGCCAGCACCGGCCAGACGCTGCCCAGCGGCGCCTGCGCCAGTCCTGCGGGGGCACTGCCGGCCAGCAACAGCGCCGCGGCCGCCAGCGCAGCCACAAGGTCGATCCCCCGCCGTCCGCGCGCCATGGCCGCACGCGTCAGCCGCGCGCGGCGCGGGCTGGCGAGGCAGGGGCTGTTCGGGGTGGCACTGCGCAGCATTCTGTGCGCGGCCAGAGCAAGCCATGTGCCACACAGTTCCGGTGCCGGCGTGCCGGTGCCAGCGTGCCG
>DBAV01000201.1 GCA_002291875.1 Hyphomonadaceae bacterium UBA1001 | reverse complement strand
AACCCGACCCTCCCTCACCGGGCGGGTGGGCGCGATTGCGCTTGGGATGGCACCGCACACCGTCCGGCAGGACGTGTCCGAAAGGCGAGGCACCGGGTCCTGCACGGATGAACCAGGGAAGCACGCCCGTGCACCCGGCACATCCGTCGGTGAGCGTGTCGCCGCAGGGGAGGCGCGTTCAGCGCGTCGCGGCGGCGGCTTGGGCGCGGCTGCGCGCTTCGGCCGGCAGGGCCCGGGCCAGGGCATCGCGCAGGCGCGCCCGGTCGGGGTCTTCGCCAGCGTCCGGTGCGTCCGCCGCCCGGATGGCCCAGCCATAGGCCCGCTCAAGGTCGCGCGCCACGCCCTCGCCGCGCGACAGCATCAGCGCAAACAGGAACTGCGCCTCGCCATCGCCCTCCTCGGCCCCGCGGAACATCCAGCGCGCCGCCTCGGCCAGATCGCGCGAGCCCCCGCGCCCGGTATAGACCAGAAGGCCATATCCGCCTGCCGCGCCCGGCACGCCCGCCTCGGCTGCACGCTGCATCAGAGCGCGCGCGGCAACCGGGTCATCGGCCGGCACAGCCTCGCCATCGTCCAGCAGGACTGCCGCCTCCAGCGCCCCCTCGGCCTCGCCCAGTTCGAGCGCACGCCGGAACGCCGCCAGCGCCGCTGCCGGGTCGCGCGGCAGGCGCCCATCGAACAGCGCACGACCCTGCAGCAGCGCCGCATCGCCCCGCCCTGCAGCCACCGCCCGCTCGAGCCAACCTGAGGACTCCGATGCCCGCAGTCCCCCGCGGGACTCGAGTGCGAGGCGCCCCAGCGCGGCCAGCGCATTGGGCTCGGCTGCCCGCGCGGCCTGCAGATAGAGGGCCACGGCGGCCCGGTCGTCGGCAGGGGTGCCCATCCCGCGCTCGGTCAGAAATCCCGCCAGCGCGGCGGCTTCGGCATGACCGCCCGCGGCCGCCGCACGCGCCTGCGAGACGGCGGCGGCATGGTCGGCCGCGGCATAGGAGGCCTGGGCCGACAGGAAGAGACTTTCGGCCGACTCCGGGCTGGGAAGCGTGACCGCGGCCCCTGGCGGCGCGCGCGGCGCCGTCGGGGGGATGCCCGGCGCGGGCGGCACGCGCGAGCCTTCGCGCGGGTCGATGGTCGGGATGGCGACACCGATGGTGGTGCGCGGCCGCTCGGCCGGCGTCGTGGGTGCCACCAGTTCGGGGGCGCCAGGGTCCGGCGCGACCGGCGGGACAGCCTCTTGACCCAGGGCCGGTGTGCCCGCGCTCAGCGCAAGGGCGAGCCCAGCGCCTGCGACAGCGCGGCCAGCGCCCGCGCCGGGCCATCCGGATGGTCCCAGATCCAGCCGCGCACGGCCAGGAAGTCCGCCCCCGCCGCAGCCCAGGCCGGTCCATCGAGCACCGAGATACCACCGCGTGCGACGCATGGAAGCTCCATCACCTCCTGCCACCACCCCAGAACTTCGGCGGTGGCTTCTGAAACCGGCCCTTTCAAGGCAGTCTCGGACAGATCGCCGAACTGGACGAAATCGGCACCGGCCTCGCCGGCATCCATGGCCGCATGGCGCGAAATGCCCACATGGGTGCCGACGATCAGCCCGGGGCCCAACAGGCGGCGTGCCTCGCGAACCGCGCGTGCGCCGCCCGCCACCCGAACCCCGTCGGCACCGACCGCCAGCGCCAACGCCGCGTCATGGGCCACCAGCGCCGCAACACCGTGCGCCTGCACATGCGCGACCAGCACCCCCAGGGCGGACGGTTCCACCGGCGCGGGATCGAGGTCGAACTCGACGCTGGCCACCTCCGCTGCATCGAGGCACGCGGTCAGTGCGGCGGCGAAATCCGGTCGGCTCAGCGCATCGGCGGGCGTGACCAGGCACAATTGCACCGGCGCGCGCTCGCCCGCGCCGACATCGTTGGCGGCCATCGGTGCCCCGCCCCGGTGCTTGCGATCGCGTGCGCCGCCCCGGCCGCGCCTGGGTGTCCGGCCGCTCAGTCGAGGTCTTCCTGCAGGATGCTCATTTCCAGGATGTAGGAGACGTCGCCGTCCTCGTCGTCGCGATACACCAGGGCGATCGACTCGCTGCCCATGAAGACTTCGGCCGAGTCCGCAAAGCTGTCGGCGCTGCGCCCGACCATGGCCTTGGGACGCGGCTTGACGGCGATGCGGTCCGAGCCGAACCGCTTGCGCAGGAACTGCTCGACCTTGCGGATTTCCTGCGTGTCCATGACGCTCTCCGGGTTCGGTGCGGGCGGGAGGGCCTCGGCGCGGGGCGCGCGCCGCTGGCCAGGTCGCCGCGCGGGTGGGGTGGCGCGCATCTGCCCTGCCCGCACCCGCAAGGCAAGCTGCGGCATGCGTCGGGGTCTCAGATCACCCAGTCGCCGGCATATTCGGCCAGGGTCTGGTCCATGCTTTCGGCCGGGTTGGCGCAGGCGCCGCCCACCGGACGCGCAGGCACGCCCGCCACCGTGCAATGCGGAGGCACCGGGCGCAGCACGACCGAGCCCGATGCCACGCGCGCGCGGTCGCCCACCGTGATCGGCCCCAGCACCTTGGCGCCGGCGCCCAGCAGCACGCCATTGCCGATCTTGGGATGGCGGTCGCCGCGTTCCTTGCCGGTGCCGCCCAGCGTCACCCCGTGCAGCATCGACACGTCGTCACCCACCCGTGCCGTCTCGCCGATCACGATCCCCGTCGCATGATCGAGGAACACCCCTGCCCCGATTTCGGCAGCGGGGTGGATGTCGACCTGGAACAGCTCGGAAATCCGGCTCTGCAGGTGCAGCGCCATCGCCTCGCGCCCCTCGCCCCACAGCCAGTGGGCCACCCGCCAGGCCTGCAGGGCCGAAAACCCCTTGTAATACAGGAAAGGCTGAAGCAGGCCGCGCGCTGCCGGGTCGCGCTCGCGATAGGCACGCAGGTCACGTTCGGCGCGCTCGATCAGGCGCGGATCGGCGGAATGGGCCTGCTCGCACACCTCGCGCAGCTGAAGCGGATTCATGTCCGACCCGCCCAGCTTTTGCGCCAGGTGATAGGACAGGGCGTCCTGCAGCCGGGCATGGTGCAGGATCGAGGCATTCATGTAGGCCGCCAGCAGCATCTCGCCCGCCCCGGCGGTCATCGCCTCCAGACGCAGCGTCGTCCACAGGCCCAGCGTGTCGTCGGCCGGCGCGGCGGTCTCGCGATCGGCGAGGGCCGGGGTCATGTCGTTCATGGCACTGGTGCTCCTGGTGGCGGGGACATCATCGCACGGGCGAGGGCCTCGGGCAGCGCGCCCGTGATCGCCATGTGGTGCACCCGCAGAACCGCCGCCACCGTGATCGCGTCCGTGATGCGGCCAGCCGCGACATCGTCCAGCAGCGACACGAACGGCACGCGCTCGACCTCCAGCACCTCGGTATGGTCGGGGGCGGCCGCGCCCTCGGTCAGCGCCCACGCCACATAGACGCTGGCGCGCTCGTCGGTCACCGAATTGGACAGATGCAGGTTCAGGATCGGGCGCACCTGGCCGGCGACCAGGCCGGTTTCCTCGGCCAGTTCACGCAGCGCACCGGCTAGGGGGTCTTCGTCGGCCTCGATCCCGCCCTCGGGGATTTCGCGCGACCAGGCCTCCAGCGGTACCCGCCATTGGCCGACCATGGTCACCGGCCCGTCGGCGTGGATCGGAAGCACGCCCACCGCGTGCCGCCGGAAGCGCACGATGCCATAACTCGCCTCGATCCCGCCCGGCGAGAGCCCACGCCGGGTCTCGACCCGCAGCCAGGGATTTTCGAACCGCGTCTCGGGCGGGCCGGTCCAGGTCCAGGGGTCGGTGCGCACCTCAGGCTCCCAGCCCGCGCCAGACCAGGTCGGCCATGGCGTCGCACAGCGCGCCGGGATCGAGGTCGGGCAGCACGCCCTGGACGCCCGACGGACAGGGTGCGTCCGCGGGCCGGTTGACCTTGTGGATCAGCACCATCGAAAGCCCGTGCATCACCACCCACACCTGCATGGCGACCAGCTCGGGATCGGCCGGGCGCAGCCGTCCCGCCTCGAGATCCTCGGCAATGGCAGTCATCAGGATGGCGTGCGCCCGGTCGGCCGCCGCCTCGGCCGACCCATCCGTGCGCGGCGGGGGGCCGGCGGCCGCGGGCGCGAACGCAGCGGCATAGTGATGCGGCCGTTCCAGCGCGGTTTCCACATAGACCCTCACCATGTCGCGCAGGCGTACCTGGGGCGTGGGGGCGGGGGTGATGGCGGTGTGCTCGACCCGCTCGAGCAGGCGCTGGAAGAACTGTTCGCGCAGCGCGCCCAGCAATTCCTCCTTTGACCCGAAATACTTGTAGATCGCCGCTGGCGACAGCTCGAGATCGCCCGCCAGGCGGCGCATCGAGAGCGCGTCGGCCCCATGGCGGGCGAACAGCTGCTCGGCAGCATCCAGGATGGCCTCGCGCACACGGGCACGCCGGCGCTCGACGCGGCCCGGGGCTGGCAGGCGGACAGGGATATCTGCGGTGCGGGCGGGATCAGCCATCGCCCTGATCCTTGTCACATCGCGGGCGTCCGCACACCCGGAAAAACGCATGCCGGGTGGGCACACAGGGGCAAAGTCACCGACCGTAACCAAGCGTGTTTTGAGTGAAAGCCGTTGCCTCCATATCTCTCCACCCCAAGGCGGGGGCCTTTTGGAAGCGTGGAGCAGGCTGTGCATCTGGCGCAAATCCCATCGTCGGCGGTTCAGGTCCAGCACACGCTCGCCCAGCCGGCGGCGTGCGCGGGTGTGGGCGTTCACACTGGCCTGCGCATCGGCGCGCGCCTGCTGCCCGCCGCGGCCGGCACCGGCATCCAGTTCGTGCGCACCGATGTCACCGACCGCGACAATGTCGTGCCCGTGGACGTCTCGCGCGTGACCGACACCGCCCTCGGCACCGTGCTGCGCAATGCCGCCGGGGTCGAGGTGTCCACCGTCGAGCACCTGCTGGCTGCCTGCATGGGCATGGGCGTGGACAATCTGCGCGTCGAGATCGACGGCCCCGAGGCGCCCATCCTGGACGGATCGGCCGCCGTGTTCACCCAGATCATCGAGGCCGCGGGCCTTTTGGCCCAAGGCGCGGCCCGTCGCGTCATCCGCATCCGCCAGACCATCGAGGTGCGCGACGGCGCCAAGTGGGCCAGCCTCGCGCCGGTGGCCCATGATGGCTTCGAAGCCGACGTGCGTATCCATTTCGACGACCCGGCCATCGGCATCCAGCGGCGTGCCCTGCGCATCGACCGCGACAGCTTTGTCACCGAGATCGCCGACGCGCGCACCTTTGGCTTCAAGCGCGATGCCGAGCGGCTGCACGCCATGGGCAAGGGCCGCGGCGCCTCGTTCGACAACACCGTGGTGCTGGACGAGGGGCGGATCCTGAACGCTGGCGGCCTGCGCCACGAGGACGAACTGGTGCGCCACAAGATCCTCGACTGCATCGGCGACCTGGCCTTGCTGGGGGCGCCGATTGTCGGCCGGCTCGAGGCGAACCAGCCCGGCCACACCCTGAACGTCGCGCTGGTACGCGCGGTGCTGGCCCAACCCGATCGCTGGCAGGGAGAGGAAGGGCGCGAGGCTGCCTTTGCCGTCGCTCCCGCCATCCGCGCGGCGGGCCTCTGACCCCACGGGCGCCCCGCCCCGCGCGCACGGCATCCCGGCGCGGAACACCCCTGCCCGCAGGCTGTGCCGGCACGGGCACACCCGTGCAGCAGGGCCCTGTCCCGCGCGCCCGGGTGCCCCGTGAACGCTGCGCAGCGACTGGCCCGAAACGTGCAGAAGCCCCGGGGCGGACGGCTTGCGCTCCCTGGACTGCCGGGGCATGTGATCCGGCCGCACACCGGTCCCAAGGCTTGCACAGGGTGGCAGGACCACCCGGAGGATTCCCGCGCCCATGTTCGGAAATTTTTTCGGACTGATCCCCCCAGACCTCGCCATCGACCTCGGGACGGCGAACACGCTGATCTATGTGAAGGGTCAGGGCGTGGTGCTGGACGAGCCGTCGGTGGTCACCTTCAACAATGAAGGTGGGCGCAAGACCGTGTTCGCAGTCGGCAAGGCCGCGCGCGAGATGTTCGGCAAGACCCCCCAGCGCATGGAGTCGATCCGGCCGATGCGCGACGGCGTGATCGCCGACTTCGAGGTCGCCGAGGAGATGATCAAGCAGTTCATCGAGAAGGTCCAGCCGCGGCGCCCACGCATCGTCCAGCCCCAGATCCTGATCTGCGTGCCCACCGGCGCCACGCCGGTCGAGCGGCGCGCCATCCACGAGAGCGCCCTGAACGCCGGCGCGCGCCGTGTCTTTCTGGTCGAAGAGCCGATCGCGGCCGCCATCGGCGCGGGCCTGCCCATCGAACAGCCCGCCGGCTCGATGGTCGTGGACATCGGGGGCGGCACCACCGAGGTCGCGGTCATGTCGCTGGGCGGCATCGTGTATTCGCGCTCGGTGCGGGTCGGCGGCGACAAGATGGACGAGGC
>DBAV01000129.1:11116-12103 GCA_002291875.1 Hyphomonadaceae bacterium UBA1001 | reverse complement strand
GGCAATAGTCGATCTCGACCCCGCCACGCTCGGTCATCACCAGGTCCTTGCCGTCGATCGGACACTTCATGGCGCACTCGCATTCCTGGGGTGCCCCGATGGCACCCGTGTGCCTGACATCGGTCGCACACGTGCCGCGTGCAAGGGGCGGTCGGCACCGCTCGCGCGTTGGTGTAGTGAAGTCGGCCGAAACTCTTTCCGCGCGACCGCGTCGCGGACTATACCGGCCCTGCGAGGAGACCACCGCCATGAAGGACATGTCCGCCATCCTGCGCCAGGCGCAGGCGATGCAGGCCAAGATCGCTGCCGCCCAGACAAAGCTGGAGACGCTGGAACTCGAGGGCTCGTCCGGCGGCGGCATGGTCAAGGTGCGCCTGACCGGCAAGGGAATCCTCAAGGGCCTCGAGATCGACCCCTCGCTGATGGTGCCCGAGGAGCGCGAAATCCTCGAAGACCTGATCAAGGCCGCTCACGAGGATGCCCGCCGCAAGCACGAGACGGCCCAGACCGAAGAGTTCAAGGCCGCGACCGGCGGCATGGCCGGCGTGCCCGGCTTCAAGTTTCCGGTCTGAGGGGGGATCTCATGGGGGGCAGGATTGCGCAGGGCGCATGGCTGTGGCTGGCCGCAGGGGCGGCCGCGCTGACGCTGGGGGTCGGCAGCGCACTGGCCCAGACCGCTCCGGCGCCGGCGGCGACCGTACCGCCGGTGTTTCCCGTCCCGCCAGCCGAGCGCCTGATCGCATTGGCCCAGGCCGACACACGCGCGCTCGACATCACCGAGGACCTGACCACCGAAACCGGGCCGCGCCTGGCCGGTTCGCCAGACGAAGCCCGCGCACGGGACTGGGCGGTGGCGCGGCTGCGTGCCGAGGGCTTCCGTGAGGTTCGGGTCGAAACCTTTCCGCTGACCTTCTGGGGCCGCGTCTCGGAAAGCCTGCGCGTCACCGGGCGGTTTTCCCAGCCGCTGGAGGCGCGCGCCATCGGCGG
>DBAV01000129.1:2042-10789 GCA_002291875.1 Hyphomonadaceae bacterium UBA1001 | reverse complement strand
TGGAGGCGCGCGCCATCGGCGGCTCGATCTCCACCCCGCCCGGCGGCCTCGAGGCCGAGGTGGTGCGCTTTGCCGACCTGGCGGCCCTGCGCGCGGCGCCCCCTGGATCGCTGACGGGCCGCATCGCCTTCGTCGATGAGGTGATGGTGCGCCGGCAGGACGGCGCGGGCTATGGCCAGGCGGTCGCCAAGCGCCGCGAATGCGCGCCGCTGGCCGCCGAGCGCGGCGCGGTGGGATGCCTGGTGCGCTCGGCCGGCACCTCCGCGCGCCACGCCCATGTCGGCCAGGGCGCGCGTCAGGCCCGCAGCCCCATCCCGGCGATGGTGCTGGCCAATGCCGACGCCGACCAGTTGGCGCGCCTGCTGCAGCGCGGGCCCCAGCGCGTGCGCATGGACGTGCAGACCGAATTCCGCGAGAACGCCGTGTCCGGCAATGTGATCGCCGAAATCCGCGGCACCCACCGCCCCGACGAGATCGTGGTGCTGGGCTGCCATCTGGACAGCTGGGACCTGTCGACCGGCGCGCTGGACGATGCCATAGGCTGCGGCATGGTGACGGCGGCGGTGCTGAACGCGCGCGCGGTCGCCGGGCCGCCCCGGCGCACCATCCGCGTGATCTGGTATGGCGCCGAAGAGGTCGGCGTGATCGGCGGGGCCGACTACGCCCGAAGGGCCCAGGCCGCCGGCATCGAGCGTCATGTCTTTGCGGCCGAGAGCGATGCGGGTGCCGACCTTGCTTTTGCGCTCGACGTGCGGTTCGGCCCCGAGGCGGCCCCGCTGGGCGACGCGATCGCCCGCTCGCTGGCACCGCTGGGCATCATGCGCGGCTCGAACACCGCCAATGGTGCCCCCGACATCGTGCCGCTGCGCAATCTGGGGGTGCCGATCGTCGACCTGCGCCTCGACCTCAACCGCTATTTCGACATCCACCACACCCCGGACGACACCTTCAACCAGGTGCGCCCCGACAGCGTGCGCCAGAACGTCGCCGCCTGGTCGATCATCGCGTGGTGGGCGGGCTGGACCGACATCGACTTCCGCACGGGGCGCCCGGCGGGTCAGTAGGGGCTGCGCGCCGAAATCGAAGGGAAATGGCGCACATTGCGGGTGATCAGCGGCAGGCGCGATACCGCACTTGTCGCGCCGATCAGCGCATCGGCCAGGCCCACGCGCAGGCTCCTGTCATGACGCCGGAGGATCGCCGCCGCGGTGCGGGCAATCTTTGCATCCACCGAGATCACGATCAGGGATTGTACAAGCGCCTCGAGCGCGCGCTCGCCGGCCACCGTGTCCACCCCACGTGCCAGCTCGGTGATCGTCACGGTACTGATGTGCAAGGGCGTGCGTCCTACGCGATCCAGCCATGTCAGTGCGGGCGGATACCGGCGCTGGACATCGATCAGGATACTTGTGTCGAGAAGCACGCTCAACCGCGCAGCCGCGAAAGTGCCCGATGGCGGCGGCGCTGAGCCCGCCAATGGCGCGTGTCGCGGCGACGCAAGGCATCGAGCCACTCGGGCGTCCAGCCTGCCACCGGGACCCAGTCGGGCGCATTGACCACATCGAGCAGGGTCGGGGTGCGCGCTTGCGGAGCGGACAGCGCCTCCTGCAACGTGCGTTCCAATGCCTCGGTCCGTGACAGGCCAAGGTCGGCAGCCCGGCGGTCGAGTGCCGCCAGCCGCTCGGCGTCCAGATCGATGGTGGTGCGCCAGAGATCATCCATGGCGTCAATCCTACACCGGCTCTGCCTCAGGGTGAAGGCGCCGTGACCGGGCGCGCCGGCGAAACCGCCGCTTCCTGCTCGGTCAGCAACACCGTGGACATCGCCATTTTGGCGCGGCCCTGCACCAGTTCGCGGCCGTGGGCGACATAGACGATGGTGCGGTTTCGGACATCGACGATGCGGCGCAGGGCGATGGTGCGGCTCGGACACCGCCAATGGTGCCCCCGACAGCGTCCGCCAGAACGTGGTCGCCTGGTCGATCATCGCGTGGTGGGCGGGCTGGACCGACATCGACTTTCGCACGGGGCCCCGGCGGGTCAGTAGGGACAGCGCGCGCCGACCGTCGGAAAATGCCGGACATTCCGGGTCGGCTACGCCCTGCAGGTCGCTCGACTGCGGTTACCGGATGTTCGCGCTCCCCAAGCCCAGCGCGACCACCGCTGCACGCATGCGCACATCCAGTGTGAGCACCGGCTGCCGCAGCCGCAATGCAATCGCCACATGCAGCGCGTCACCCGCGCGAAGCCCCAGATCAAGGCGGTGGAGAAGGCGCGCCGCTGCCTCGAAATCCTCGTCGAGAACGGGCGAGAGTTGAAGAGACGGGCGGACGAGGTCGCTGAATGCGTTCCAGGCCTCGCGCCCCAGCTCATCGGTGATCTGTCGTGTCCGCACCTTCAGCGACAAGGCGGAGGCCAGTTCCGTGACGGTCCACCGGCTGATCCAGACGTGTTCGTCGGTCGTGCCCGAGAACCAGTCCACGACCTCCTGGGCTGATCGCTCATCCACCAGCAACGCGACCAGTGCCGAGGTGTCGAGATAGGCCATCAGGACGGATCGGAATCGCGCAGGCTCCGCACGAAGTCTCCGGCCCTCTCGGCCTGGGCTGGCATGCGGGCGCGCAGACGCTTCAAGGCGTCCAGGTCCAGCGCAGGGCGGGCCGGAGCGGCGCTGCCCGGCGCCCGCAGGACTGCCACGACTGTGTCCCCTCGACAGATTTCGACCATGGTTCCCTCGTCCATGCCATGGATCAGCTCGACGAGGCGGGCCTGCGCTTCGGCAATATCGACCTTTGGCATTCGGGGTCCTCGCAAGTCCTCAACCGCGACATGGTGATTGCAGGCCCGCACCGCCATGGCAAACACCGTCGGTGTGGCTTGCGCGCCTCACTGCGCGGTGCCCGCGGTGGCGACCTCTTCTGGCGTCAGCAACACCGTGGACATCGCCATCTTGGCGCTGCCCTGCACCAGTTCGCGGCCGTGGGCGACATAGACGATGGTGCGGTTTCGGACATCGACGATGCGGCGCAGGGCGATGGTGCGGAAAAAGGCGCCCTGGCGCTCGCTGAACACCTCCGCGCCTTCCGACGCAGGTGGCGCGCGCGAAATGTCGATCGGCCCGGTCCGCTGGCACGCCACGGCCGCATTCGACGGGTCCTCGAACCAGTTGCCCTGCAGCGCGCGGTCGACCACGCTGCGCTCGAAATAGGAGAGGTGACAGACCACGCCCGGCACCAGCGGGTCAGCCAGCGCATCCACCCGGATGGCATTGCCGGTAAGGTCGTTGGCGAACGAGCCGACTTCGCGATCAGACCCCCCGACCCCGCACCCACTCAGGGCGAAAACCAGCGTGAACAGCGCAACCATGCGGACTCTGGTCATGAATCACCGTCCCCGTCTCGGGCCGCACCGGCGACCTCCACCACCGCGATGTCGGACAAGCCGAAATCGTTGCCCTTGAAAAGCAGCGGCGTACCCAGCGGGCGCGCCAGTGCATCAGCAAAACAGTCACCAAGATTGAGCCCCGCCGGGTTTGCGCGACCGAACCGCCGGACCGCATCGGCGGCAATCACCATGTCCTCGCCCGTGGCGCCCTTGATCTTGATGTCGAGAAACACCATCCGGCGCTGTGCCGTGGTGCCGCCACCGGACCGCTCGCGCCCGGCGCGAACCACCCCGGCGTTCCGGATCTGGATCGGGACAGCCTCCATGATCCATCCTTGCGTCATGACACGATTCAGGTCCACGCGGCCGCGATGAACTGGATCGACCGCCTCGCCTCACGCCACCTTCACCCGCGTTGCCGCCTCCGGCAGGTCCGCGCCGAATGCACGCTGATAGAATTCCGCCACGGTGGGACGTTCCAGCTCATCGCACTTGTTCAGGAAGGTCAGGCGGAAGGCCAGGCCGACATCGCCGAAAATGGCCGCGTTCTCGGCCCAGGTGATCACGGTGCGCGGGCTCATGACCGTCGAGATGTCGCCATTCATGAAGGCATTGCGCGTCATGTCGGCGACCCGCACCATCGCGGCCAGGGTCTTGCGCCCCTCCGCGCCCTGCCAGGCCGGCGACTTGGCCATCACGATGTCGGTCTCGGTGTCGTGGTCCAGATAGTTCAGCGTGGTGACGATCGACCAGCGGTCCATCTGGCCCTGGTTGATCTGCTGGGTGCCATGATAGAGCCCGGTGGTGTCGCCCAGGCCCACCGTGTTGGTGGTGGCGAACAGGCGGAAATACGGGTTGGCCGCAATCACCCGGTTCTGGTCCAGCAGGGTCAGCTTGCCCGACGCCTCCAGCACGCGCTGGATCACGAACATCACGTCCGGCCGACCCGCATCATACTCGTCGAACACCAGCGCCACCGGCCGCTGCAGCGCCCATGGCAAAAGGCCCTCGCGGAACTCGGTGACCTGCTTTCCCTCTTTCAGGACGATGGCGTCCTTGCCCACCAGGTCGATGCGGCTGACATGACTGTCCAGGTTGATCCGGATCAGCGGCCAGTTCAGCCGGGCGGCGACCTGTTCGATGTGGGTGGACTTGCCGGTGCCGTGATAGCCCTGCACCATCACCCGGCGGTTGTGCTGAAAGCCGGCCAGGATCGCCAGCGTGGTCTGCGGATCAAAGCGATAGGCCGCATCGATGTCGGGCACGTATTCGGTGCGCGTGCCAAAGGCCTGCACCCGCATCGGGCTGTCAAAGCCGAACGCTTCCCTCACCGAAATCTCGTGGTCGGGCGTCAGGCTGGCGAGGTCGAAGGTCATGGCAAAGGGGGTTCCGGGGCGTTGCTGCGGCTGTCTAGGGCCCACCGTCCCGCCCTGCAAGCCGACCCGACTGCCGGAAAACGGCCCGCACGCCCGGGCCCGGTGTTGCGGATACAACCGCGCTTGGAAGCGCGGGCTGCTGATCATCCCCTCATACACCTTCTCGCCGGGGTCGATGAACATCGTGCCCCGCTCTTCCAGGTTCCAAAGCGCATAGGCCGTCGATTCGCCAACCCAATCCGCCCGCTTGCTGGGCATTTGAGTTTGCGTTAACACCGTGCTGCCGCGGGTATGGGGGCCCGCCGGCACGGGGCGGAAAATGTCGGACAATGTGTCGGGGACCTCGGTCTGGTTTTGCCTGTTTGCGGGCGCGACCATTGCAGGAACGGCTGCAACGGGCGGTGCGCTGCCGCTGGCCGCGACGGCAGTTGCGGCGATTACCGGCAACATAGCCGCGGCGAAGATCCAGGCGGCGTGGGACGCCTGGATGCGCGAGCGCGTCGCCACGCAGGCGGCGGGCACCCGCCCGGACACAAACCATGACGAGGCCCTCGCCATCCGCAAGGCGCAGATGTCGGCGCTGAAGGTTGTCGTGCGCGCGGTGCAGCCACCCTTCAAGTTCCTTGGCGACAACAAGGCGCATGACCTGTGCGCACGGCTGCTGACGTGGGCGGGCAAGGCGATCGATCAACCGAACGCGCAAATGGAACAGAAACTGCGCGATGCCCATCCCGGTGCGCTGGCCAAACTGACGGGTGACGGCCGGTCGGCGCAGGCGATCGTGTTGGCCGACGCGCTGGAGGCTGCGGCCGCGCAGGCCATGTGGGCCGAAATCCACGACGCACTGACGATCAAGGACCTCGACCTGCCGGTGGTCGAAACCCTGAAGGCCAATGTGCTGGCCAAGGGGGCTGAGGGCTGGTTTGATGTGTTCACGCGCCAGTGGCACGATACGCTGAAGTCGGACGAGCGCGTGTTCCGGATCATCTCGCTGATGCGCGCGGAATTGCTGGCCGAAACGGTCGCGCGGATCGACGACACCACCACTCGCACCGAGGGCAAGGTGGACGCCCTTTCCGACAGCGCAACGCGGGTCGAGGCGGGTGTTGTAGCGCTTGCGGCGGGCGTCGAGGCCATTCCTGACAAAACCGCAAGGGCGTTGGTCGAGCATCTGAAGGCCGAGGGCCTGTTTGCGTAGGCCCAGGCGCTGGGATTGAGTCAAGCGCAGGTCGAAGGCGTGCTGGCGGCCTTTGGCAAATCGGGACTGCCGCCCGAGCAGTGGGCCGACGCGCTGCTCGAAAGTGCCAGCCAACTGAAGGCGCTCGAAGAACGGCTTGTCGCCCTTTCCAATGACGAGCCGGAAATTGCCGCGCTATTGCAGGCCGCGGGTGAACGCATCGCCGCCGGTGACTTCGAGGGAGCGGATGCAAGGCTGGCCGACGCCGAGACGCGCGATCTTGCAGCGGGTCAGGCGCGCGTCACGCGGGCCGCCACCAGCCGTTCAAGGCGCGCCGAACTGGCGCGTGACCTCAAGCAATACTGGGTGGCCGGCGAACACTTCGAGGCGGCGGCGGACATGGTGGATGGCCATGACCGGGTCCAGGCGGCGCATTGGCGGGTCTGGGCCGGTCTGGCTTTCAATGATCACGGCTTGCTGTTTCCCGGCCCTGGTATGGCACGGGCCATTGCCGCCTATCGCAGCGCGCTCGAGGTCTATACCCGCGCCGACATGCCCGCCCAATGGGCGACGACGCAGAACAATCTGGGCAATGCCCTTACGACCCTGGGTCAGCGCGCGGGCGGTGAAGCGGGGGTAAGCAGCCTTCAGGACGCCGTCACCGCCTATCGCAGCGCGCTGGAGGTCAGGACCCGCGCGGACATGCCCGCCGATTGGGCGGCGACGCAGGAAAACATGTCGTAGGCATTTCTGACGCTGTTCGAGTTGACTGGCGAGCGCGCGCATCTGCATGCCGCCCACGAGGCGGCCGAGGGGGCCATGAGGGTCTATCGCGGCGGGGGGATGACCTACAACCTGGAAACCTGCGGACAATTGATTGCACGGATCGAGGCGGCGATCGGGCGCGACTGATGCGCTGAACGCACCCTCCCTCACCGGGAGGGTTCAGCCGCGATCGGGGCTGGTTGTTGCGCTCAGCCCACCCTCCCGGTGAGGCAGGGTCGAGCCGAAGGCGAGGGGTGGGAGGGTGTTCGGATGTGGCGCGTCGGCGTCGTTGCACCTTGCGCCCAAATCTCCCACCCCGGATTTTGCAAGCAAAACCCGACCCTCCCTCACCGGGAGGGTGCTTTAGGCCGCGCTGGCCTTTTCGCGGCGCTTGCGTTCGTTGGGGTCCAGCCAGCGCTTGCGGACGCGGATCGATTTCGGCGTCACCTCGACCAGTTCGTCGTCGTCGATCCAGGCAATCGCCTGCTCCAGCGTCATCCGGCGCGGCGGGGTCAGGCGGATCGCCTCGTCCTTGCCCGACGCGCGCACATTGGTCAGCTTCTTGCCCTTCATCGGATTGACCTCGAGGTCCTCGCCACGCGCGTTCTCGCCGATGATCATCCCCTCATACACCTTCTCGCCGGGGTCGATGAACATCGTGCCCCGCTCTTCCAGGTTCCACAGCGCATAGGCCGTCGATTCGCCCATCTCGTTGGCGATCAGCGCGCCATTGCGGCGGCCGGGAATCTCGCCGCGATAGGGCGCCCATTCGTGGAAGACCCGGTTCATCACGCCGGTACCGCGGGTGTCGGTCATGAACTCGCCATGATAGCCCACCAGCCCGCGTGCCGGAGCGTGGAAGACGATCCGCGTCTTGCCCCCGCCAGAGGGCTTCATCTCGACCATCTCGCCCTTGCGCAGCGAGACCTTCTCGATCACCACGCCCGACATCTCGTCGTCGACGTCGATGGTCACCTCCTCGATCGGCTCGAGCAGGGCGCCACTGGCCTCGTCGCGCATGGTCAGCGCCTGCGGACGCGAGATGGTCAGCTCGAAGCCCTCGCGGCGCATGGTCTCGATCAGCACCCCCAGCTGGAGTTCGCCGCGGCCAGCCACCTCGAAGGCGTCCTTCTCGGCGGTCTCGCGCACGCGGATGGCCACATCGCTCTCGGCTTGGCGCAGCAGGCGGTCGCGGATGACGCGCGACTGCACCTTGTCGCCCTCGCGCCCGGCGAGCGGGCTGTCATTGATGGTCATGGTGACCGCCAGGGTGGGCGGGTCGATCGGCTGGGCCGGCAGGGCGTCGGAGCGCTCGATCGCACAGATGGTGTCGGCGACGGTGGCGTCCTCGAAGCCGGCAATGGCCACGATGTCGCCGGCCTCGACCTCGTCCACCGGCACCCGGCGCAGGCCGCGGAAGGCCAGCAGTTTCTGCAGGCGCGCGCGCTCGATCTCGCCGCCGCCGACCCGCAGCGCCCGGATCTGGTCGCCCACCCGGGCGCGCCCGGCCTCGACCCGGCCGACCAGGATTCGCCCCAGGAAGGGGTCGGTGTCCAGGATGGTGGCCAGCATGGCAAAGGGCTCGTCGATGCGGGCCTGCGGCTCGGGCTGGGGAACGTGCGCCAGGATGGTCTCGAACAGCGGGGCCAGGTTCTGGCGCCCGTCGCCCAGCTCGCGGACCGCCCAGCCCTCCTTGCCGGACGCATAGAGGATGGGGAAGTCCAGCTGCTCGGAGCTGGCGCCCAGCTTGTCGAACAGGTCGAAGGTGGCGTCCAGCGTGGCGTCGGGATCGGCATTGGGCCGGTCCACCTTGTTCAGCACCACGATCGGGCGCAGGCCCCGCGCCAGCGCCTTGGACAGCACGAACTTGGTCTGGGGCATGGCGCCCTCGGCGGCGTCCACCAGCAGCACACAGCCATCGACCATGTTCAGGATGCGCTCGACCTCGCCGCCGAAATCGGCGTGGCCGGGCGTGTCGACGACATTGATCCTGGCCTCGCCCCACACGATCGAGGTGCATTTCGCCAGGATGGTGATGCCGCGCTC
>DBAV01000129.1:1587-1712 GCA_002291875.1 Hyphomonadaceae bacterium UBA1001 | reverse complement strand
TGATGCCGCGCTCGCGCTCCTGGGGGTTCGAGTCCATGGCGCGTTCGGCGCGGGCCTCGTTCTCGCGGAAGGCGCCCCCCTGCGAGAGCATCTGGTCGACCAGGGTGGTCTTGCCGTGATCGACG
>DBAV01000129.1:926-1259 GCA_002291875.1 Hyphomonadaceae bacterium UBA1001 | reverse complement strand
GGTCTTGCCGTGATCGACGTGGGCAATGATGGCGATGTTGCGCAGCAGCACGCGGAGTGTCCTTGGTGCGGAGTCCGCACAGCGGACGCGGGGAGCGGAAGGGAAATCTCCGCTGCGTCATAGTCGCGCGGACGCGCCCTTGCAACGCGTCGCGGCATGGGCGCCGGCACACCATGCTGCACCGCGACACTTGATTTTTTTGCGGTGCAGCGTAATGTCTGGGGTGTTGCGGGGCCGCGCCCCGCCGCCCCTCGTGGGCGTTTCCTCCCTAGTACCCACTTTGGCCGGGCGCTCTGCCCGGCCTTTTTCTTTGCGCCGGTTTCACAGGCGGGT
>DBAV01000129.1:0-551 GCA_002291875.1 Hyphomonadaceae bacterium UBA1001 | reverse complement strand
GCCATGACCAGCCCACACCGTTTTTTCTTTGTTCACGTTAAGCGACGGGTATTGGTGCGCGTTAGGACTTGGTTAACCTTTACGGAACATCATGGGAACATGATCGAATCGCAAGGGAGGCAGCCAATGGGCGAGGCAATCTTTCGGGGGCAATCGGGGCGCCTTTACCGGTTTCGGGTCGAGGTGCTGGGCGGATCCACCGTGTCCGAGCGGACCGAGCCGGGCCTGTTCATCTTTGCACGGCCGGCGCGCGCGGGGCTGGGGTGGAAGGCGCTGCACCTTGGCCGCACGGGGAATCTGTCGCTGCGGCTGGACAGTGCCGGCCTGTGGGACGAGGCGCGCACGATGGGCGGGGCGTTCGTGCTGACCCTGTGCATTCCCGACCGGGCCGAGCGGATCGCTGCCGAGGCCGACCTGCGCGCCGCCCTGCGCCCGGTGCTGGATGACCGCCCCCAGGGCGCAGAGGTCGTGCCCCTGGTGACGATGGCCGAACACGAGGCGCTGCGCCGTCAGCAGGGCTGAACGGCCCAGCGCGCAGGCGCGGGGGGCGG
>DBAV01000101.1 GCA_002291875.1 Hyphomonadaceae bacterium UBA1001 | reverse complement strand
CGCCGCCTTGCCGCTGCGGGCGGCCAGTGATGGGGACGCCGGGGGCCAATCCCGTGCCCGAAGACGACAAGGACGCCGCGCTCGGGGATGCAGCCGGAGGCCGCCCCGAGGCCGCGCTGCCTTGGGCGCAGCCTGCCAGCGAAGCCGCACCCGCCGCCCCCAGCCCGCCCAGCAGAATCTCACGCCGCCTCATGTGCTCCTCCCGAATTCGTGACCTGCCAGCCTCCATGTTCACGATCAGGACCGCGTGAGGTGGGTGGCAGGGCGTCGGCTGATCGCTTAACTCGGTTTCCTGCAGGCGTGGCGCATTTGGCCCCGCACTCAACATCGGCGCGATGGTGGCGCCGGCCCGGGGAACAGGTCAATGCGTGTGGTGCGGATGGACAGGAGGTCGATGCTTGCGGGTCTCGCCGCCGGCACCATCGTGCCCTTCCTGCCGGGGTGCGCCGAGAACGCCGCGACGGGCCGGGCGCAGTTCGTGATCGTCGACGACACCCAGCTGGCTCAGATGTCTGCCGCCGCGTGGGAGCAGATCGTCGCCCAGGAACGTCCGGTCCAGGACCGCTCGCTCCAGCGGCGCCTTGAAAAGGTGGGCGGCGACATCGTGCGCGCCGCGGGCCTGGAAAATGCTGCCCCCTGGGAATTCGTGGTGTTCGAGAATCCGACCGTGAACGCCTTTGTGATGCCGGGCGGCCGCGTCGGACTCTTTTCGGGCATCTTCGACAAGTTCAAGAGCGACGACGACGTGGCGGTGGTGATGGGCCACGAGGTCGGGCACGTTGCGGGCCGCCACGCCGCCGAGCGCGTCAGCCAGTCCATGGCCGCCCAGGCGGCCCTGGCGATCGGCCAGACCATCATCGCGGGCAGCGACATCGCCTTCAAGCAGGAGGCCGCCGCCATCCTGGGTGCGGGTGTCACCTTCGGGGTGCTGATGCCCTATTCGCGCAAGCACGAATACGAGGCCGACCGCCTGGGCGTCACCTATGCCGCGCGCGCGGGCTATGATTCGCGCGCCGCGCTGGACTTCTGGCGCCGCATGAAGACAGCCAACCAGGCGGCGCCGATGGAGTGGGCCTCCACCCACCCCTCGGACGAGAGCCGCCTGGCAGAACTGGAACAGATGCTGGCGGCGCCGCTGCCGGCGTGACGCCTGGGCGCTGGCCCCCTAGCGACGGACCGACAGGCGCACGCCCACGGTGCGCGGCGCGCCCGGCGCCTCGACGGGGGTCAGGTCGAACCCGGCAAAGAAGTTCCGGGTCGTTGCATACTCTTCGTCCAGCAGGTTGCGGGCGAACAGACCGACCGACCACGTCGCGTCGGTCGGGGACACCGACAGCGAGGCATTCGTCAGCCAATAGGCCGGGACCGCATAGCTGGGGCCCAACAGCGGCAGCGAGGTCTGGTCGCGCCACGACCAGTCCAGCGCCGCACGCGCCTGAAGGTCGGCCAGGATCGCCCATTCGAACGACGCCGCGCCGCGATAGCTGAGTTCCGGAAAGCCCAGCGCCTGTCCCGAGCGATCGGTGAAGCGCGCCGCTCCGGCTGCGGTGGTGGCCGCAATGTCCAGGTCGGCAAAGGTTTCGAACTCGCCTTGCTGCCAGGTCAGCGACTGTTCGATGGTCAGGCCGTCCAGCGGCAGCCACCACAGCTCGGCCTCCACGCCCGCCACGCGCGACTCCGGCGCGTTCACGATGCGGCCGACCACGGCCTGAAGCGCGGGGTCGAAAATGGCCGATTGGACCTGCTGGTTGCGGTAATCGTACACGAATGCCGCAGCGTTCAGCCGCAGGCGCGTGCCGGCGTCCCACTTGATGCCGCTCTCCCACGCGACCAGCTCCTCGGGCGCGAAGGGATCGATGCCGCGCGGGTTCAGCGTATTGTAGGCCGTGAATCCCCCCGACTTGATCCCGCGCGCCACGCTGGCGAACAGCAGAAGGCCATCCGTCGGGCGATGCTCGACCGCCAGCCGGCCCGACCATTCGTCGAATCCGGTCGAACGGCTTTCAAGAACGCCGTCAGTGCGGCCGTTGGCGAAGTTGAAGGTGCCGAATCCGTTCGCAAAGGTGCCCAGGTCCGAAAGGTCGCGGTCCTCGGTTTCCCAGCGCGCGCCGGCGATCAGCGACGTGGCGTCGCTCACCGCCCAATCGACCTGACCGAAAACCGAGAATGTTCGCGCGCGTTGGGAATAGGGCGTACGCACCGCCTGGAAGGCGGGCCCGAAACTGGCGCCAAAGTCGGAATTGTACACTTCGCGCAGGTCTTCCTGCGAGACATAGGTCCCAACGATCCAGCCGAACGGCACGGTGCTTGCCGAAACCAGACGGAGTTCGGCGCTGCTGACCTCGATTTCAGAGTCGAACAGAACGCCCGCCACGCCCTCGGGCACGCCATCCCAGTCGTTGAATTCGCGCCGGTCCAGTTGGCCATGCGCCAGGATGGCCGTCAGGGCAGCGGGTCCGAAATCATGGTCCAGCGTTGCCGAAAGGCCAAATCCTTCATTGTCGCGGAACGGTGCGGTATCCACGGCGATGCCATTGGCGGCCGCAAACCCGGCTGACGAGCCCCAGCTGGTGTCGCGCCCCGTGTGGACCGGGCGAACCGTTCCCAGCGTCACCGGGCGGAACAGCCGCAATCCGAGGCCATCCGACCGGTCGGCGTGGATGTCCGCCGCCAAAAGCAGCCCCGTCGCCTCGCTTAGGGTCAGGTCGAGCTGGCCCCGCACAGCGAACCGATCGCGCTCGCCCAGCGCTGCGCCGGTCTCGCGGTTGCGCTGCCAGGCGCCGCCCTGTTCGGTGATCGCAGCCAGGCGGGCGCGTGCGCCTCCGCCCAGGGGGCCGGAAACAAAGCCTTCGGCCGAGATTGCCTCGTAAGAGCTGGCTTCGAGCGTCAGGCCCGCCTCGAAGCGGTCGGTCGGGCGGTTGGTCACGATCGAGACGGCACCCGCGGTCGTGTTGCGGCCATACAGCGTGCCCTGCGGTCCGCGAAGCACTTCGACCCGCGCCAGGTCGAACAGCACACCCTGTGTCATCGTCGGAAAGGGATAGGCGACCCCATCGACATAGATGCCCACCGTCGGCGTGTTGTTTGTCGCATAGTCCCGGAAACCGACACCACGGATGGCGAAGGCAGGCTGGCCACCGCCGAACTGGCTTTCGATCTCTAGGCCGGATGTCACGGTCTCCAGTCCGTTCAGGCCGCTCACCCCGGCATCGGCCAGCGCCTGCGGCGTGACCACGCTGATCGACAGCCCGATGTCCTGAACCGCCTGTTCGCGCTTTTGTGCGGTGACGACGATCTCTTCGAGGGCCGGTGCGTCCTGCGTCTCCTGCGCCATGGCGGCGGGCGCCAGCGGCAGCGTGGTGGTGAGCAGGCCCGCGATCAGCGTGGCGCGCATGGTGAACTCCGGGATTGACACAAGGGAAGGCTGGGCGCGCTTGCTCACAGATGCGCCGTCCTGCCAATCCCTCGGTTGCAGGCGCCGGTGCGCACATCCCGTTGCAATTCGCGCACCACGGGATCGAACGGCCCTCATGGGGATTGCCGCGCTAGGCGTTGCGGGACCACAGCCGAAAGCCATGTCCCTCTGGCAGGCCCTGCTCCGCGTGGGCGACAGCGCGCATCACCGCACGCGCGACGCAATCCGCCGCAGCCGCCCCGATCACGGCCAGCCGGCGTGCATCCACCGGCGGGGCCTCGCGGTCTGCCGTCGTCAGCGCAAAGACGACATCGCCGTCAAATGGCGCGAACACCGGGCGGATCGCGCGCGCCAGACCCGCGGTCGCCATGCCGGCGAGGCGCTGGGCCTGGGCATGGCTCAGCGGCGCGTTGGTCGCCACCACCGCCAGCGAGGTGTTGGTGCGGCCCAGAACGGCCTCGGCCGAGAGCTTGGACTCGCCCCAGTCATCGGCCGCTGCCCGTCGTGCGGGATCAGGCATCACCGCGCCGGCCTCGTCGCCGATCTCGTGCGCCCACGCCCAGAATGCGCGCTGGCCGGGCAGGGTGACCGATCCGAATGCGTTGCAGGCCACCAGCGCGGCCACCGTCAGCCCCGGTGCAATCCGGATGCTGGCACTGCCCTGCCCCCCCTTGAACCCTCCGGCCATCGCCCCGGCCCCGGCGCCCTGTGATCCCAGCGCGACCGGATCGCGTGCCTCGGTTGCCTCGAGCGCGCGCGCCGCCAGCGCGGGAAAGGGCGGGCTCTCGCCCCAGTCCTTTGCCGGGCCCACGGCCAGATCATAGAGGATGGCGGCCGGAACCACCGGGGTCAGCGGCGCGCCGGGGCGATGCGCAAGGCGAAAGCCGCGTCCCGCCGCGCCCATCAGCGCCGTCACACGATCGGCTGCGGACAGCCCATAAACCGACCCCCCCGACAGGACGATCACGTCGGCGGCACCCACCAGCGCACCGGGGGCCATGGCGTCCGTCTCACGCGTGCCAGGTGCTCCGCCGGCCACAACCACGCCGCAGGTCGCCGCGCGGTCGGGCACGATCACCGTGACGCCGGTCGCCAGGCGGGCATCCTCGGCGCTGCCGACCGCCAGCCCCGGGACGTCGGTGAGGTCGTTGCGGCGCCCGGGCGCGACGGTCATGGCGTCCCGTCGATCATACGCGCGACGAAGTTGTCTGGCAGGCGCGCACCCTGAACCTTCCAGTCGAACGGGCCCGTGCGCGCCATTTCCAGCACGATGGGTGGCGTGGCGTCCTGGGTCCGCGGATCGGCCAGGCGCACTTCGACAGCGTCCAGCGTGCGGGCCTGGACCACCATCACGCTGGCACCTAGGAATTCGGGAAAGCTGGGCACAGGTTGGTCAGCCTGGGTGGCGAACTGTTGCTTGGCCAGACGCGCCAGGCCCTCGGGCGTCGAGATTTCGCCCAGCGCCTGGGGGATGGCCGCACGCGCCGCCACCGCGACGGCGGCCCTGTCGATCCCCAGCGCGCGCACCAGCGACCCCAGGGGGCCCTCGGCATCGGCCAAAGCACGGTCGGCACGTTGGGCAATGATGGCTTCGACCTGGGTTTCCAGCTGTGGCTGAAGGTCGGCGCGAAGCTTTTCGAAATCCACGCGCTGTTCCAGCACGGCGGCATTGCCGGTGCGCAGGGCGTGCAGTGTCTCGGCAGTGCGCCACCAGGCCGAGCCCACATAGCCCAATCCAAGGCCGATCACCGCGATCAGCCCAAGGCTCAGGATCAGTCTTGCCATCTTGGTCCCCTCGGCACCGCATCCCCCGCGATCCGCCGCCCTGTCTAGCCGCGGGCGGCGGCATTTGCCAGCCTGCTCTCTGGCGAGCCCGTCGTTGGAACGGGCGCCTCATGGCGCGGCCTCAGAGCGCGGGCGGGCCGTCTTCAACGCCGGCAGCGCCGGGCAGGGACACCTCGAAGGCGGTGCCCTCGGCCGATGAACGCACAAGCCGCACCGAGGCGCCATTGGCACGGGCAAGCTCGAGCGAGATCGCCAGGCCCAGGCCTGTCCCGCCCTCACGCCCGCGGGTGGTGAACGGGGTGAACAAGGCCTCGCGAACGGCCGGCGGCAGTCCGGGTCCATTGTCGACGACCTCGATCAGTATGGCCGCGGCTGGGCCCGAGCGGGCGCTGATGGCCACAAAGGCGTCCGGGCGGGGGCGCGTCGCATGCGCCTGGGCGGCATTGCGCACCAGATTGCTGAGGATGCGATGCAGGTGCTCGGGATCGGCCGCGACCGCCAGCTCGGCAGGCACCAGATGTCGTCCCTCGACGGCGGGATGGACGGCCAGAACCTCCTCGAGCACCTCGGCGGCGAGGGGCGCCAGCGAAAGCGTGATGATCTCGGGTTCGACCTCGCCGGCGCGGCCATACTCCAGCGCCTCTTCGGCAAGTCGGCCGGCACGGGCGATGGCGCGCTCGAGGCGCGGCACCAGGCGCTGCACCGTGCCGTCGGGAACATCGCGCAGCCGGTCCGACACCATGCCCGCAGTGGTCAGCGAGTTGCGCAGGTCGTGGCTGATGCGGGCCACCGCCCCGCCCAGCTGGGCCAGGCGCTCTTTCTGATGGAGTGCGGCACGCACGTCCTTTTCCATGTCGGCAAAGGCGTTCTGAGCGGCACCGATCTCGTCGCCGCGGCGCGTGCGCGGCACACCCACAGCCGCACTCTCGGGCGCGGCGGCAAAGCGGGTGATCGATCGGGTCAGCCGCGTCATCGGCCGCACGATCAGGCCCTGCAATGCGAAATACATCAGCACCCCGGCCAGCACAGACACCATCAGCGAAAACAGTGCAACGCGCGCGGCATAGACCCGCAATTCCCGCGTCAGGCTGGCCTCGGGGATCACCACTTCCAGCGCCTCGCCGGCAGCCAGGCGGGGAATGTCGACCACGCGGATCAGACGCCCCTCGACCGGCGCGAGGAGGGAGCCCAGCGTTTCGGCAATGCCGGCAATGTCACCCAGTGTGCGCAGGTCGGACACCTTGACGATGGCATCGGGGGGCGCGGTCGTCCCCAGCAGCAGCCGGCGCTCGCCCCCGCGCACCAGGGTGATCGACTGAAGGTCGCGCGAGGCCAGAAAGCGGCGCGACGAGGCGCCGTTCAGGGCGGTGTCGGTGCCTTCGGCCCCAGGACGGGCAAGCATTGCGATCTCGGCTGCTTCGACCCGATCCTCCAGCCATTCGCGCCGGAAGCCCGAAATGCTTGGCAGGAAGAACAACAGCTCGCCAACCAGCACGAACAGGACAGTCAGCAATAGCAGCTTGCGTGAGAGTCCGCCGCGTCCCTCGCGCGCCGCGTCGAGGCGGGCGTGGCGAGCCCTTCGAACGGAGCGTCGCGGCGAAGGCGCGGTGAGGTCTGCCATGTCACGGTCCCGTTACCGTCTTTCCCCCACAAGGTCCACCGCCCGCCCTGCCCCGGCGTCAGGTGGCACCAAGGGTGTCACCATCCAGTGGTTAACCATGTCGCTGCACCCTTGGGTGGCAGGTGGTATGGCATGGTAAGGGCATGAGCAGCCTCGTTCCGCTGGACGCGCTTCCGGTCGCCGCCCGCCTGGAGGATCCGTCGGGCCTCGTCCTGGAAGCCAACGCCCTGGCAGCCGACGCACCCGCGACAGGCTGGGTGCGTCAGGTGCTGGACGATGGTCGCGTGCTGGCGGTGCATGCGGGCCCCGGCCAAGGCGCGCTGGATCGCGCCCGCACCACCATGTTCGCCACCCTCACGCACGAATTGCGCACGCCGCTGAACGGCATTCTGGGGATGGCGGGACTGTTGGCCGATGCGCGGCTGCGCCCTGCCGAGCAGGCATGGGTCGAAGCGATCCGGACCTCGGGGACGCACCTGCTCGAGCTGATCACCCACATTCTCGACTATGCGCGGCTGGATGCCGACCGCATCGAACTTGAGCGCATCGCGTTCGGCCCGGCCGACCTGGCGCAGTCCGTCGCCGAACTGCTCTCGCCCCGTGCGCGGGAAAAGGGGCTGGTGATTGCCGCCTGTGCCGACGCCTCGGTGCCCGAGCGGGTGTGGGGGGACGAAGGGCGGGTTCGCCAGATCCTGTTGAACCTGGCGGGCAATGCCGTGAAGTTCACCCGAGAGGGGGGCGTGGTGGTGCGTGTGTCCACGGCCGCCGACGGGAAGACCCTGTGTTTCGAGGTCGACGACACCGGGCCTGGCGTCGAACCCCACAAGCGCGAGGCTATTTTCGAGGTCTTCGCCCAGGCCGACGCGTCACATGCCCGCGAGCATGGCGGATCCGGTCTGGGCCTTGCGGTCGCCCGGCGGCTGGCGGCCGTCATGGGAGGCGCGGTCACGCTGGACGATCGGCCCGGACCTGGGGCCCTGTTCCGGCTCGACCTGCCGCTGGAACAGGCGCCCCCGTCGACCCTGCTGCCACCGCCCACGCTGGAACGACGGCGGATCATGCTGGTGACGCGCTCTCCTTCGCTGGGAATGGCGCTTCGGGTGGACCTCGAGACCGCCGACGCGCATGTGGAGATCGCCGAATTCGTGCCCGGCGGCACGGTCGCTGACATCATGGTCTTCGACGCGACCCTGCCCGATGACGAGCGTGCACGCGCGCTGGCGCTGGGCCTGCCGGTGGTATCAGTCGTCCCCCAGGAAGACCGCAGCCAGGCCGAGGCCCTGCGCAATGAGGGATTTGCCCAGTGGGTCCTGGCCCCTGTCCGCGCCCGGTCGCTGCGTGAACGGGTGGCCCGGGCCCTGGGGTTGACCGGCGCCGCACTGCCCGACGCGCCGCCGCCCGACCTCGATGAGCGCGAAGCACCGGTCTCGGCCAGCGGCCTGCGCATTTTGGTGGCCGAGGACAATCCGGTGAACGCGCTGCTTGCGCGCGCGCTGCTGGAACGGGCGGGCCACGCGGTCGAGGTCGTCGCCGACGGCGTTGAGGCGCTGGAGGCCGCGCGCCAGGCACGCCACGATCTGGTGCTGCTCGACATGCGGATGCCGCGGCTGGACGGTCCGGGCGCCGCGCGGGCCATCCGCGCGCTGGAGGGCCCGGCGCGCCGGGTGCCGATCGCGGCCCTGACCGCCGACGCGGGGGAGGACGAGCGTCAGACCTGCCTGCAGGCGGGCATGGACGACTTCCTGACCAAGCCTTTGGACCCGCGCCAGCTTGAGGCGCTGGTCACGCGCCTGACGCGCGCGATGGACCGTAGCGCCTGAACAGCAGGTCCTCGAACAGGCGCAGCGTCATCGCCTCGCCGCCTGCCGGGCGTCCCGGCCGGTCCGAAGCGTTCCACGCGAACACGTCCAGATGCACCCACGAGGGCGCCGACACGAACCGCTTCAGGAACAGGGCCGCGATCACCGCGCCCGCCAGACCGCTCTTGCCGGTGTTGCAGATATCGGCGACCGGGCTGTCGAGTTCGGCCTCATAGCCCTGCCACAGCGGCAGTCTCCAGCACGGGTCCAGCGTTCGCCGGGCGCTGGTTTCGATCTCGGCGGCCAAGGCGTCATCGTCGGTGAAAAAGGGCGGCAGATCCCCGCCGAGCGCGATCCTCGCCGCTCCGGTCAGGGTAGCGAAGTCGATCAGCAGTGCGGGTTTGTCCTCGCAGGCGCGGGCCAGCGCATCAGCCAGGATGAGCCGCCCCTCCGCATCGGTGTTGTCGATCTCGATGGTGGTGCCCGCGCGGCTCGAAAGTATATCGCCCGGGCGGAAGGCGCCGGCCCCGATCGCGTTCTCGACCATGGCCAGGTCGACCGAAAGCCGGACCGGCAGGCGGTGACGCATCACCAGCTGGGCCAGGGCCAGCGCATGGGCGGCTCCGCCCATGTCCTTTTTCATGTGGCGCATGCCCGCGGCCGGTTTGATGTCCAGACCACCGGAATCGAAGCACACACCCTTGCCGACCAGCGCCACCAGCGGCGAGGCGGTGCTGGCATCGGGGCCGGTCCAGGTCAGGCGGACATGGCGTGGCGCCTCGGCAGCCGCCCGGCCCACGGCGTGAATGGCGGGATATCCTTGGGTCAGCAGGTCCTCACCGACCACGCTTTCAACAGTGGCGCCGTGGGCGTCGGCGACCGCGCGAGCGGCGGCCTCGAGGGCGACAGGACCCATGTCCTGGGCCGGGGTGTTCACCAAATCACGCACCAGGGCGACGGCCTCGGCGGTGCGGGTGGCGGCCGCGATGTCTGCGCCGGGCGGCGGGACAAGGCGTGCGCGGATCTCGGTCGGCTTGCGCTTGTAACGCCCGAACACATACCCGCCCATCAGGAAGGCGGTTGCTGCCAAGGTCGGATCAAGGCCCTCGGGAAGGTCGGCAATGCGAAACACGCCCTCCGGCAAGGCGCGGGCCAGCGCACCAACGGTCATGGCATCGCCGTGCTCGCCCAGGCCCAGCAGCACGTGGACCAGGGCACCCGTAGCGTCGGTCAGCGGCAAAACGCGTCCCGCCTGGGCCTTGAACTCCAGCCGGTTCGCCGCGGCACCGAGGGCACCATTCGCGTCCGCCCATGCGGCGCGATCCGCCGGTCGCAGCAGGGTCACGGGAATGGCGGACAAATCGTCGGTGGCGAACAGCGGGTGCATCGGGTCCTCTCGGGGCAGGTGCACACCCCATAGAGGATCACGCGAATCCGGCAATCGGCCGGCCTGAACGCGAACGGCGCGTCCGCACGGGGCGGACGCGCCGAAGTCACGCGCTTGCAGCGCCCGTCAGCACGGGCACACGGCTTGGGGGGAGGGAGACCCGGGCGCCCGCCAACCGACGGGACGCCGCGTCACGCGTGTACCTGCCGCAGGGCTCAGGCAGCCTTGGTCGGACGGGTGGCCTTGCCCTCGATCACCTGGGGCGCAGGCGCGGGCTCCTGCCCATTGATCGCGATCCGGCGCGGCTTGAGGGCCTCGGGCACCTCACGCACCAGGTCGATGGTCAGCAGGCCGTTCTCGAGGCGCGCACCCGACACGACCACATGGTCGGCCAGTTGGAAGCGACGCTCGAAGCTGCGCTCGGCGATGCCGCGATGCAGGAACTTGCGCCCTTCGTCCTGGGGCTGACGCTTGCCCGACACCAGCAGCGTGTTGTCGCGAGTCTCGATCACGAGATCAGCCTCGGAGAAGCCCGCGACGGCGATTTCGACCTTGTAGGCCAGCTCGCCCGTCTGCTCGATGTTGAACGGAGGATAGCCGATCCCGTCATTGCGAACCGCCTGGTCCATCAGGGACGCGATGCGGTCGAAGCCCACGAGGGTGCGGTAGAGCGGCGAAGTGTCAAAGTTGGTCATTTGCATGTCCTTTCCCGAAGCGACATGAAGAACCCCGAATTGTCCGGGCGGGGTCACCATCCCGGTCGGCCCGACGCCCCCGAGGGGCTCGCCGGAACCTGTGTGCGACCCCTGTCGGGCGTCGCACGCCAAACACATGGGAAGCCCCGCAGGCGGCGCAAGACCCCCCTGCAGACCGCAAGGACACCAGTGATGCGCCACTTCCATCCCAAGCGGTCCGAGCTGGCTCCGGGACCCTCGCGGAGGGGTTTGATCGTCGGTGCGGCCGCCGCAATCGGCCTGGCGGGATGCGGCGAGGGGACGGGGGGGCAGGCCACGCAGGGGCCGGCGCCCGTTTCCGGCAGCCTCGACTGGGCCCTGGCAGGCTCGTGGCGCATCGACCCTGGACGCGACCGGTTCCGCCACCCGCGCGAAACCCTGGCCTTCTTCGAGGTTCAGCCGACCCAGACCATTGTCGAAATCTGGCCCGGACGGGGATGGTGGACCTCGATCCTCGGGCCTTGGGCGACAGCCCATCGCGGGCGGGTGGTCGCGGCGCATTTCGATCCCGAGGGCGCCAACGAGGCCCAGCTGCGCACGCTCGAAGAGTTCCGCGCCCGCTTTCTGGCGAACCCGGCCCTGTTCGGTGCCGTCAGTCAGGCTGCGTTCGGGCGGCGCACCGGCCCGATTGCCGATCGCGCCAGCGCGGACCGCGTGATGGTGATGCGCAACCTTCACAATTTCATGGCCGATGGGTGGGTCGAGAAGGCGTTCACCGATTTCCACGCGGTGCTGAAGCCGGGCGGGCTCCTGGGCATCGAACAGCATCGCGCGCCCGATGGCGGGGTTCAGGACCTGCTGGCGCGGACCGGCTATGTTCAGGAGGCCTATGTGCGCATGCTGGCCGAGGGTGTCGGCTTTGAATTCATCGCGCGTTCGGATCTGAACGCCAATCCGCGCGACGACCGCGATCATCCCTTTGGTGTTTGGACCCTGCCGCCGGTGTCGCGCACCTCGCCCCTCGGCCAACCGCCGGACGAGCGTTTCGACCGTCGCCCTTTCGACGAAATCGGCGAAAGCGACCGGATGACGCTGCTGTTCCGCAAGCCGCTGTAAAACGGTGCGCTCATCAAGGGTTCATCGCTGTCAGGCGACACGGGACCAATGATGGTTGCGTCCTGCGTCTCTGCAATCTGTGCCGCCGTGATGGCGTCGGCGACGATGGCCGGCGCGCCCGCGGCACGAGCCACCCCGAATGTCGATCACGCGGTCACGCTGGCGGACATCTTCGTCTTCCAGGAGGCATGGTTGCGCCTGCCCAGCCGGCTGCACGCGGTGGCCGCCCTCGCCTGGTGTCCCGCAGGACTCGGGGCCGATCAGCAGGTCAGCGCCCGCTGGTCACGCGCCGACGGCACGCAGGTGCTGTCGCGGGCGGGCGCAGGGCAGTGCCTCGACCGGGTCCCAACCCCGGCAGACCTTGCCGCCAACCCTCCGGTGGTCTGGAGTGTCCCCGACCCCGACACCATGCTGGACACGGAATTCGTGCCCGTGCGGCCGCTTGCGCGAACGATGGACGCGCGTGCCCTGGCCGGCGATCTGGAAACCCTGCGACGTCTGGCGCGAGAGGTGGGCAGGGACATTCCAGCCGATGGAAGGGGGTATTTCCAGTTCGCGATCGAGGGGTTCGATGCGGTGGCCTTCCGCTTTGGCACGGCCAAACCCGGTCGGGCGGAGGCGATCACGGCGTCGGGCGAGCGCCGCAGCCTGCCGGTTGCCGACCGAGCGGTGATCTTCGCCCCCGGCGACCCACGGATGCGGGCGGTCGTGCGACTGGAGTTCGAGAACCTTCCGGCCAGCGCGCTGTTTCATCGAACACGCTGACGCGTCCTTAACCGCTGTCGCGGCATGACGTGCTCCATGACCCGGCGCCGATGGATCGCACCCTTCCTCTGTCTGTTGCTGCCAGCGATGTTGGCGGTGGCGGCCCCAGCCCAGGCGGCCAACGAGCCGCGCGCGACGTCTGCGCCCTCCTATGTCGGCGTGCCCAGCCTGTCGGCCTCGATTTCTCGCAATTACCGCGCCGTGGGCATGGTGACCGTCGATTTTGGCCTCGATGTGCCGGATGCAGCCCTGCGCGGCCGCGTGCAAGGCATGATGCCTCGCCTGCGCGATGCGTGGCGCACCGCCCTCGCGGATTATGCAGCCAACCGGTATGAATTCATGGCCGTGCCGGACGCCGACCAGATCGCGCGCATGCTGCAACAGGCCACCGACCGCACCCTCGGGGTCGCTGGCGCGCGGATCACCCTGACCTCGATCATGGTCCAGCCCTCGCGCTGAGCGGGTCCGCCCCCTTGCGTTCAGAAGGGCCCGGGGGCATGGGCACGCGTCCGGGGGTGCGGACACACAGGAGGGCTGAATGGGCGTCACCGCGACCGACGCGCCTGTCGTCGAACGCTTCGACGAGCTGGTCGCGCATCTCGCCACCGGGCCCAAGCCCGACCGCACGACCTGGCGCATCGGCACCGAGCACG
>DBAV01000262.1 GCA_002291875.1 Hyphomonadaceae bacterium UBA1001 | reverse complement strand
GCGCCTGCAGCGCCTGCACCAGGGCGGCGCGCCCCTGAGCATCCCCGGCCAGCACCAGCGAGGTGCGCGCGCGCAGCCCGGCCGGCAGGGCCGCCAGGGCGTCGATCGCCACCGCCTGTCCCTTCCACGCCGTGATCCGCGCGAACACCAGAAGGACGTGGTGCCCCGCCGGCACACCCCAGTCGGCGCGCTTTTCGGCCACCGCCACCGGGTCCAGCCGCGCGGGGTCGAAACGCTCGAGGTCCACCCCCCGCACGATGGTGACCACCCGCCCGGGCGCGGTGCCGTGGGCAGCGATCACATGGCGGCGCGTGTATTCGGAATTGGCGATCACCACATCGCCGCAGGCCATCACCGAGTTGTAAAGGCGCTTGGGCGCACTGCGCGCATTGTAGATGCCGTGATAGGTGGTGACAAAGGGCGTCCGGGTGCGCCGCGCCGCGCGCAGCGCGCTCCAGGCCGGCGCGCGCGAGCGGGCGTGCACCAGCGCCACGCCTTCCGTCCGTACCAGCCCTGCCAGCCGGTCGCCATTGGCCCACACCGTCAGCGGATTCTTGGTGGCCATGTCCATCCGCACCAGCGTTCCCCCCGCCGCCGCCAGCGCCGGTTCCAGCCGCCCCCCGGCCGAGGCCACCAGCGCCCGCACCCCGCGCCGCGTCAGCGCCTCGGCGATCTCGATGGTGGTGCGCTCGACCCCTCCGGCGTCGAGGCGCGGAGTGACCTGAAGAACGGTCAGCACGAAATTGGACGCTTCTCTTGCCGGGCCCCCGCCCGCGCCGTTAGGTGCCTCCGGCGTCACGCGATGTCCAGCACGCGGGGCAGGCGCCGGCTGGGGGGATGATGGACGGCGCGCTCGAACGGCTGGAACGCCCGGGGGAACCGGCGCTGGCGCTGCGCCGCCTGGCAGGCCGGGGGCCCACCCTGGTCTGGCTGAGCGGCTATGGCTCGGACATGGCGGGCACCAAGGCGACCGACCTGTTCGAACGCGCGCGAGCGGCCGGCCGCGCTGTCTGCCTGTTCGACTATTCGGGGTGCGGTGCGTCCGAGGGACGATTCGCCGACGGCACCATCGGGCGCTGGCGCGCGGATGCGCTCGACATCATCGACCGCGCGACCCAGGGCCCGCTGATCCTGGTGGGATCGTCGATGGGCGGCTGGATCGCGCTGCTGGCGGCCCTGGCCCGGCCCCAGCGCGTGGCGGGGCTGTGCCTGATCGCCCCGGCGCCCGATTTCACCCAGCGTGTGCGCGCCGGCCTCGACGATGCCGCGCGGGCGCATCTGGCCGCCCATGGGCGGCTGCCCCTGACCTCGTCCTATGCCGAAGGGCTGGAGATGACCGCCGGCCTGCTGGACGAGGGTGCGGCCTGGCACCTGATGCATGGCCTGCCGATCGCGGTGCGCGTGCCGGTGCGCATCCTGCACGGCCAGCGCGATGACGCGGTGCCGTGGGAGGGCTCGCTCGAACTGGCCGGGCGCCTCGAGGCAGACGATGTTCGCGTGGTGCTGGTCAAGGACGGCGACCATCGCCTGTCGCGCCCGCAGGACCTCGACCTTTTGTGGCAGGCCCTCGCCTGAGGCGCCGCGCGCCGCCCTCAAGTGGACGGGGTCAGGGCGATCGGGGCGGCCTCGTTTGGGGGCGCACTCGGCGTGGTCGGTAGGGGCGGCGGCAAGGGCGGCAGATCGGCGGCCGAGGGCGGCAGGCCCAGCCGGGCGCGCAGGCTCCAGTCGGGGTGGGTGATGTCGTCCACCTGCCATTCCCCGTCCACCCGGCGCAGCGTCACCACCACGCGCCGCGGCTGGTCGAAATTGGCGAACTGCGCCTCGACCCGCGCCAGATCGGGGGCCGGCGTGTCGATCAGGGCGGTGCTGATGTCCGACAGCCGGAAATCCTGCGCGTCGAGCAGGGGGTCGGCGCCGAACACCCCGTCCGGATCGCCGGCCTCGAGCACGCGCTGCATGCCCGCGGCCAGACCCGGCGAGGCCCGCCAGCCGCTCTCGGCCTCCTCGTCCATGCCATAGAGTTCATACAGCGTCTGGACCAGCGCCGCCGGATCGCCGGGCGCGATGATGCCGGTGTCGGCGGGGGCCGCCGCGTCGGCCGGTGCCGCCTGCGCTGTCGCCTGCGCCGGTGCCGCCAGCATCAGCCCCGCCAGAACCCCCATACCCGCAGCCCGCAGTTCCATCGACGCCATCGCAAAACCCCTTTCACTCCACGCCGTCATCATAACGCTTCCCACGCCCGCCCGAAACCCTTCCGCCCCCGCCGGGGCCCGCGTTTGAGGGCGCGGTTGTACGTAAGGCCGGGCCTGGAAGCCCGGGCTCCGACGTCGCCTTTCCTCCACGTCCTCGACCATCAGTAAGCGCCCCGCCGGAGCCTGCGCTTCCAAGCGCGGTTTTGCGTAAGGCCGGGCTTGGAAGCCCGGGCTCCGACGTCGCCTTTTCTCAAGGTCCTCGACCAGCAACGAGCGTCCCGCCGGAGCCCGCGCTTCCAAGCGCAGTCGCGCGTAATACCGGGCCTGGAAGCCCGGGCTCCGACGTCGCCATTCCTCCACGTCCTCGACCAGCAAAAAGCATCCCGCCGGAGCCCGCGCTTCCAAGCGCGGATAAGCGAAAGGCCGGGCTCGGAGGCCCGGGCTCCGATGTCGCGCTTTTGTCAGTTCACCGACCGGCAACGAA
>DBAV01000171.1 GCA_002291875.1 Hyphomonadaceae bacterium UBA1001 | reverse complement strand
GCTTGGGGGGGTGTTGGCGTAGTGGCGGTGCGTTCCGGGGCGGTCGCGCCTGCGCCGGTTGTCCCCCCGGTCGTCGCTCCGGGCGTGGTGCCGGGCGTCGTGATCGGCGCGGGGCGCGGCGCCGCACACGCGGCCAGTCCCATCACCAGCACGCCCGCCAATGCGGTGGTCGCCCTGCGTGGCATCTGCGCGCCTATTCGGCCGGTGCGGGCGGCGGGGCCTCGCGGTCGTCGCCGGGCGTGCGCGTCGAGAGCCGCCCGAAGAAGGGCGACACCAGCCGCTCGAACCGGTCGACCAGGATGAACACCGCCGGTACGAACACCAGCGACAGCACGGTCGAGAAGGTCAGCCCCCCGATCACCGCCCAGCCCATGCCCTGGCGCAGCGTACCGTCCACCCCGGTGCCCAGGGCGGTCGGCAGCATGCCCGCCGACATCGCGATGGTGGTCATCACGATCGGTCGCGCGCGCTGGCGGGCCGCATCCAGCAGCGCCATGTTCCGGGTCTTGCCCGCCCTCATGCCCTCGACCGCATAGTCCACCAGCAGGATCGAGTTCTTGGTGACGATCCCCATCAGCATCAGAAAGCCGACCAGGGCAAAGATCGACAGCGGCTGGTTGGACAGCCACAGGCCGATGAAGGCGCCGCCCACCGACAGCGGGAAGGCCGTCATGATGGTCACGGGCTGGAAGAAATCGCGGAACAGCAGCACCAGCACGAAATAGATCAGGATCCCGCCCCACATCATCGCGGTGCCGAAATCGCTGAACATCTCGACCTGTTCTTCAGCATTGCCGGAGCGCAGCAGGCGCACGCCGGCCGGCATCTCGTTGGCCTCGGGCAGGGTGAACACCTTGTTGGTGGCATTGCCGATCTCGCCACGGATGACGTTTGCGGACACCGTGACCTTGCGCTCGCGGTCGCGGCGCTGGATCGTCGACTCGCCCTGGCCGAAGCTGATGTCGGCCACCGAATCCAGGCGCACCGCCTCGCCGGTCGCCGATCGCACGCGCAGGGACTGGATGGTCGCCAGATCCAGCCGCGCGGACGGTTCCATCAGCACCCGGATCGGCACCTGACGGTCGGCCAGGTTGAAGCGCGCGCTGTTCTGGTCGATCTCGCCGCCGGTGGCGATGCGCACCGCACTGGCCAGGTCGGCCGCCGAGACGCCGGCTTCGGCCGCGATGTCGGGCTTGGGGCGGATCTGGATTTCCGGCCGCTTCAGCGCCGCCGACGACTGGATGTCGGCCAGCGTGTCCCCCATGTTCGCCTTCATCGAGGCCACCAGCCGGTCGGCCGACGCCTCGACCGCGACCGGATCATTGCCGACGAATTCCAGCGTGATGTCGGCCCCCGCGGTCCCGCCCTGGAAGTTGACCACCGAGGTCCGCACGTCCGGGAAATCCTGCAGGATGGGCCGGATGGCCTGCTGGATGTCATAGGCCGTGCGCTGGCGTTCCGAACGGTCGACCAGCGCCAGATAGAGCGTCCCCGACCCCGCCACGCCCTCGGCGCCGGTCACGGTGGTGAACACGCCCTCGATCTCGGGAAGTTCGGCCGCCTTGGCGGTCATCTCGCGCAGGATGCGGTCGCCCTCGGCCACCGTCGTCCCGGGCGAGAATTCGACACTCAGGTTCACGGTGCCGTTGTCCAGCCGGGGGATCTGGGTGAACGGCACCTGGCCTGAAATGACCGGCAGCAGCGACACGCCAAAGATGGCCAGTCCCGCCATGAAGGTGATGGTGGGGCGACGGATCGTGAAGCGCAGCAGCTTGAGATACTGCTCCATCAGGCGCGAGGGCATTTCCTCGTGCCCGGTGTTCTTGAGGAAATAGGCGCACATCACCGGCGTGATCAGCCGCGCCACCGCCAGCGAGAACAGCACCGCCACCGCGACCGTGATGCCGAAGGCCTGGAAGAACTGGCCGGTCTGGGACGACATCATCCCCACCGGCAGGAACACCGCGACAATGGTGAAGGTGGTGGCCACCACCGCCAGCCCGATCTCGTCGGACGCATCCATCGCCGCACGATAGGGCGTCTTGCCCATCCTCATGTGCCGGACGGTGTTCTCGATTTCCACGATGGCGTCGTCGACCAGCACCCCCGCCACCAGGCCCAGCGCGATCAGCGTCATCATGTTGAGCGTGAAGCCCAGCATGTCCATCACTGCAAAGGTCGGGATGGTGGCCAGCGGGATCGCCGCCCCGGCGATCAGGGTGGCGCGCCAGTCGCGCAGGATGAAGAACACCACCAGCACGGCCAGCAGCGCGCCCTCGATCAGCGCGGCCATGGCCGATTTGTGCAGCCCTTCGACGAAATTGACCGGGGTGCCGATCAGCTGGAAGGTGACGCCGTCGCGCTTGGAGATTTCGGCCAGGCGCTTCTCGATGCCGCGAAAGGTCTGGACCTCGCTGTCCGCCTTGCCGCGCTGGATGGTGATGCCGACCGCCGGCTGGCCGTTGTAGCGCGAGATCGCGTTCAGGTCCGAACTGCCGTCGCGCACGACCGCGATGTCGGCCAGGCGCACGGCGCGCCCGTCGGGCAGCACCATCCGGGTTTCGGCCAGGTCGGCGACACTGGTGGCAGCGCCCAGCGTGCGGATGGTCTGGGCCTGTCCGCCGACTTCGGCGCGACCCCCGGCCAGGTCCACATTCAGCTGCCGCAGCTGGGCGTTGACCTCGGCAGCGGTGATGCCGAACGCCAGCAGGCGCTGGGGGTCCAGCTCGACGCGGATTTCGCGGCTGACCCCGCCGAGGCGCCGGATCGAACTGACCCCACCCACCGTCTTGAGGTCGCGGGCCAGCGTGTTGTCCACATACCAGGACAATTGTTCGCTGGTCTTGCCGGGCGCCAGGATCGACCAATAGCCGATCGGTTCGGCCGCGCCGTCCTCGCGCTGGATGATCGGGTCCTCGATGTCGGCGGGCAGCTCGGATCGCAGGCGCGACATGGCATCGCGCGCGTCGTCGACGGCCTGGGTGATTTCGGTGCCCAAGCGCAGCTCGACGGCGGTGACGCTGACGCCCTGGCTGACGGTGGAGGTGACGCGCCGGACCCCCTCGACCGCCTGAAGGGCGGCCTCGATGCGCTGGGTGACCTGGTTTTCCAGTTCGGTCGGCGCGGCGCCCTGCTGGGCCACGGTCACCGTGAACACTGGAAACTCGATGTTCGGCAACTGGTTGATCGGCATCCGGAAATAGGCGAGCAGCCCCGCGAACACCAGCGCGATGAAGAAGACGATCGGCACGACCGGATTGCGGATCGCGGTCGCCGAGATGTTCCAGGCGCCGTGGCCCTGCTTGATTTCCCCGCCTTCGGGCCGGACGCTGGACATCAGGACGCTCCTGATCCGTTGCGGGCGGCGCTGGCGGCCGGCGGTGCCGGCTCGGCCTGCGGCACCACGGGATTGATGCGGTCGCCGTCCTGCAGGAAGGCCACCCCGCCCGCGGCCACGCGCAGGCCCGGCGTCAGCCCGTCCAGCACGGCCAGCTGGTCACCATTCTGGGGGCCCAGCACGATTTCGGTGCGCCGGACGCGGTTGTCGGGCTGGATCACGAAAACCACCGGCTTGCCCTCGTCATAGGCCACCGCCGTCACCGGCACCGCCAGCGCCTGCTGCGGCG
>DBAV01000125.1:489-29015 GCA_002291875.1 Hyphomonadaceae bacterium UBA1001 | reverse complement strand
GCGATGCTGATGAACTTCCCGCGCTTCAACAAGATGAAGGGCATGGGCCAGATCGTGTCGTGGTCGGTGCGCGACGAGAGCCTGCACTGCGAGGGCATCATCAAGCTCTATCACACCTGGGCCCAGGAGACCGGCTGCGTCACCGAGGCGGTCAAGAAGGACATCGTCGAGTGCTGCCGCCATGTCGTCAGCCTCGAGGACAAGTTCATCGACCTGGCGTTCGAGATGGGCCCGGTGCAGGGCATGACGCCCGACGACATCAAGACCTATATCCGCTACATCGCCGACTGGCGCCTTGGCCAGCTCAAGCTCGAGCCGGTCTATGGCGTGAACAAGCACCCCATCCCCTGGCTGTCGGAAATCCTGAACGGGGTCGAGCACGCCAACTTCTTCGAGGCCCGCGCGACCGAATACTCCAAGGCCGCCACCAAGGGCGAATGGCATGGCGAGGACGGGGTGTGGGACGAGTTCGACCGCATGCTCGAGCGGCGCCGCACCGAGACCGCCACGCCGCAGTGACACAAGGGCGGCCCGGGTGCTCCGCCTCCCGGGCCGCGCCGCACTTTCGGTATCACATCTGATCTGTTATCGCGCGCCGCGCAGCCGTGCGCCCACCGGCGTCACGCGGCAGGAGGCACGACCATGGCGATCGACGTCCAGACCATCATCAACCAGCTTGGCGGGCCCGAGGGCCTTCAGTCGCTCGCCCAGCGCGTCGGCCTTCAGCCCGAGCAGGTGCAAGGCGCGATCGGTGCGCTGACCCAGCACCTGCAGGCCGGCGGCGCGGCCGACCCTGCACAGGCGGCCCCGGCGGTCGCCGGCGCCACCGGCCTCGGGGCCGACCAGGTGCAGTCGCTGATCCAGACCCTGTTGACCCAGTTGCAGGCCAGCGGCGTGGCGGGTGGCCTGATGGCTGCGCTTCAGAATCCACAGGGCATCATGGCCGCGCTGGACGCCGACAAGGACGGCAATGCGCTGGACGACATTGCCGGCATGGCAGGCAAGCTCTTTGGCGATCGCGGCGGTTCGGGCCAGCCCTGATCAGTCGAGGCACGCATACAATGCGGCGACCAGGCGGCGGGCCCGCGGGTCGCCCATCAGGGCGTTCGACTGGCGGTTCATGACATAGCCGGCCGACAGGCCGCGATCGGGGTCCGCCAGTCCGAACGATCCGCCCCAACCCGAATGGCCAAGCGTCCGTGGGCCGGGGCCATAGCCGCCAGCACGGTTGCGCAGGATTCCCGCCGCCCAGGACAGCCGGAAGGGCAGCACCAGGTCCTCGCCCTGCCAGCGCTCGCGCGAGAAGGCGTCCAGCACCGCGGACGAAATCATGTCACGCCCGGCCAGCCGCCCGCCATTGGCCCACACTGCATAAAGGCTTGCAACCGCACGCGCCGTGCAATGTCCATTGGCCGAGGGGATCTCGGCCCGGCGCCACTCTGCCCCGCCGCGGTCGGGTGCTGCCCAGCGGGTGGCAAAGGCGGCCACGCGCGGGGGGGACATCTCGCCCAGATTCGGCAGGGCCTTGGGCCGCTCGATCCGCGCAATGCGGTCAGCCAGCGCGTCCGGCGTGCCGATGTGGAAATCGATCCCGGCCGGCCCGCACCAGTCCTCGCGCAGGATGGTCCCCAGCGTGCGCCCGTCTGCCCGCCGCGCCAGCTCGCCCACGATATAGCCATGGGTCAGGGGGTGATAGCCGCTGGCGGTGCCGGGCTCCCACATCGGCTCGAGCGCGGCCAGCGCCCGGGCCAGCGCGGGCGGGTCGAGCCAGAGCGCCGGGTCGATCGGCTCGGCAAAGCCCGGAACGCCGGCCTGGTGGGCCAGGGCCTGGGCGATGGTCACGCGGTCCTTGCCGTGCGCGCCGAACTCGGGCCACAACGCGGCAACAGGCGCCTCGAGGTCCACCAGGCCGCGCCCGACCAGGCCCGCCAGCACCAGCACCCCGATCGGCTTGGTGGTCGAATAGACCGGCACCAGCGTGTCGGGCGTCCATGGCAGGGTGCGCTCGCGATCGCGCCACCCGCCCGCCAGGTCGACCACGCGGCGCCCGCCAATTTCGACCGCGAAGGCCGAGCCCAGCTCCATCCCCTCGTCATGCAGTGCTCGGAAAGCCTCCAGCACCGGCTCAAAGCCGGGTGCGACCTCGGCGTGCAGGGTCATGCCAGAGGCTCCAGTGCGACCGCACGCAGCGGGGTGAACAGCACTGCCTGGGTCTGGGGCGTCGCCAGGATGGCGCCCGAGCGCGCGAACACCTCGTCCAGCGACCCCAGCGCGCGGCCCACCGCAGCCTCGAATGGTTCCCCGCGCGCCAGCCGTGCCGCCAAAAGGGCGGCCAGAAGGTCGCCCCCGCCCCGCGCGCCATGGCCGTCGCGATGGTGGACGCGCCCGATGCTGGCTTGATCGTCGGCGCCCAGCGTCAGCACCCCGTCACGATCGATGGTGGTCAGCACCACCTGCCGCCCCCCACCGCCCGTGCGCAGATGCCGTGCCGCCTGCACCGCGTCGTCCAGGGTCGAGATTGCAACGCCCGACAGCGCCTGCGCCTCCCAGCGGTTGGCGTGCAGCACATCGGCCAGGCCCACCAGGGTGTCACGCACGGCTTCGATCGTAGGCTCGGGCAGAAAGCCCCCGCCCGGATCCTCGCCCAGCACGGTATCGACCACGACGATGGCGCCGGGGGCGGCCGCGCGCACCCGTTCGATGGCCGAGCGCGCAAATGCCACATGCTCGGGCGTGGGCAGATACCCGGTCAGCACGATCGACACCGAGGCCAGCGCGCCAGACGCGTCCATCGCATCCAGCGCGCCCGCCAGCGTGCCGACCGCCACCGCCGCACCGCCCGCCGGGCCCAGATCGGGGCGCACGCCATAAAGGACAGTGGGCAGGAACATGCAGTCCACGCCCATGCGCTCGATGGCGAACAGGCCCAGCGTTCCCCCGACGCGCCCGTGCGCGACATGGGACGAAATCAGCAGAACCGTTGCCATCACCCCTCCCCCAGCCCAAATGGCCCGGCCGGACATGCCCGCACACACCACACGGTTCTAGCGTGTCCGGCGCGCCCGCAAAGGGCAAGCGGGGGGAATCAGCAATGCAGTACCGGCCCAGACGCAGCGCGCTCTATGTGCCGGGGGCAAATGCGCGTGCCATGGAAAAGGCGCGCGGGCTGGACGCGGACGTCGTCATCCTGGACCTCGAGGACGCGGTGGCCCCCGACGCCAAGACCGACGCGCGCTGCGCGGTGGCCGCTGTCCTCGAACAGGGCGGCTTTGGCGGGCGTGAAGTGGTGGTGCGGATCAATGCGCCCGACACCCCCTGGGGACACGAAGATGCCGCCGCGCTGGCCGGCCGGGGGGTCGATGGCATGCTGGTGCCCAAGATTGCCGCGCCTGCCGACATCGACACCGCCGGCGCCCTGTTGCCAAAGGGCGCTGCGTTGTGGGTGATGATCGAGACCCCGGCAGCAATCCTGAGCGTGGACGCGATCGCGGCCCGCGCACGCGGCGGGCCCCTGGCGGTGCTGGTGATGGGCACCAATGACCTTGCCAAGGAAACCCGCGCGCGCCTGACGCCCGACCGCGCGGCCTTTGGCGCCAGCCTTCAGCTGTGTGTGCTGGCGGCCCGCAGCCATGGTCTCGATATCCTGGATGGCGTGTTCAATGACATCGAGGACGCCGAAGGCTTTGCCGCACAGTGCGATCAGGGCGTGCTGCTGGGCTTTGACGGCAAGACCCTGATCCATCCGGGGCAAGTGGGGCCCTGCAATGCGGCCTTCGCCCCTCCGGCCGCCGAAATCGCCCATGCCCGGGCGGTCGTCGCCGCCTTTGCCGATCCGGCCAATGCGGGGCGCGGCGTGCTGCGCGTCGATGGCCGTATGACAGAGCTGCTGCATCTTGAAATGGCGCGCCGCACCCTGGCCATGGCGCAGGCCATCGAAGCGCGGGCTCAGTCCGCCTGAGCGCCGACCCCGGCCAGCACCCGGTCCAGCGCCGCGATCTCGGCCTCGGTGGTGGCCCAGGTTGTCACCAGCCGCACCGCATCCGGGCCATCCTCGGCCCAGCCATAATGCCCGATCCCTGCCGCACGCAGGGCGGCGGTTGCGGTTTCGGGCAGGCGGACAAAGACCTCGTTGGCCTCGACCGGATGGATCGGCGGGGCACCGCGGCGCGCCAGCATGGCGGCCAGCCGGCCCGCCATCGCGTTGGCATGGCGCGCCAGGTCCAGCCACAGCCCGTCCTCGAGCATGGCGACGGCCTGCGCGGCCAGCAGACGGTGCTTGGACACCAGATGCCCCGCCCGCTTGCGCAGATGCCCCAGTTGGGCGGTGGCGTCGGGGCTGAACGCCACCACGATCTCGCAGGCCAGGGCGCCCGCCTTGGTCAGGCCCAGCGACAGCACGTCCACCCCGGCCCCCTGCGCCAGATCGTGCGGCCGCGCGCCGCATCCGGCCAGCGCATTGGCGAAGCGCGCTCCATCGACGTGCAGCGCCAGTCCGTGGGTGCGGCACACTGCGCCCAGGCGCGCCATGTGGTCGGGGTCATAGACCGTGCCCGCCTCGGTGGCGTTGGTCAGGCTGAGGGTGCGCGGCTGCGCGCCGTGCACGAAGGCGCGCGGATAGCCGGACAGCGCCGCCTCGACCTGAGCGGGCTCGAGGCGGCCCGAACCGTGCGCCAGCGGCAGCAGTTTCAACCCGTGGCCCAGGAATTCGGGTGCCCCGCCCTCGTCGCGGTGGATGTGTGCACAGCCCGTGCACAGCACCGCTGCCCACGGCGCGGTGGTCGCCGCCAGCGCCAGTCCGTTGGCGGCGGTTCCGGTTGCCACCAGGAACACCCCGGCCTGGGGCGCCTCAAAGACCGCGCGCACCAATTGTTCGGCTCGCGCCGTCCAGGGGTCGGCGCCATAGGATGCTGCCGGGCCGGCAGTGGCCGCGCCCAGCATCTCGATCACGCGCGGGTGCGCGCCGGCCGCATTGTCCGAGGCAAAGCTCATCCGCCGAACCCGGCCATGCTCTTCAGCCTGTCGCGCCAGCGCGCGATCGAAGGGTGTTCGTCAGCGGCGCGGAACTTCACCACCCGCGCAAAGTCCAGCGCACAGAACAGGGTGATGTCGGCAATGGTGAACCGCTTGCCCGCCACAAAGCTCGAGGCGTCCAGCCGGCGGGCGAACCAGGCCGCGGCCGCCCGCGTGCCCTGTTCGCCCTGGGCGGCGATCTGCGGCACCTGGACATTCTCGAGCGTGGCCAGGCCCAGATGGGCGTGGCGCACCCACATAGCGGTCGGCATCAGCTGCATCAGCTCGGCCCGCCGGTCCCACATCTCGATCTCGGCCCGCTCGAAGGCATCATGTCCCATCAGGTTCGGCTCGGGGTGCAGCGCCTCGAGGTACGAGCAGATCGCCCGGCTTTCGGTCAGCACCCGGCCATCGTCCAGTTCGAGGGCTGGCACATGGGCCACGCCAAAGCGGTCCTTGTGGGCCGGCAGACGGTGTTCGCCGCGATTGATGTCGACCTGGACGACCTCGACCCCCCCGATCCCCTTGTGGTCCATGAAGATGCGGACCCGGCGCGGGTTCGGGGCCATGTGGGTGTCATACAGTCTCATGCGGTCCTCCGACCGGTGGCCTAGCGCCCCCCGCGCACGCGGGCAACGCCGCCCGCCAGTGGACGCGGGCCCGGCGCGGCGGCTAGAGCGCGTCGATGACCTATCCCCCCGCCCGCGCCGACCTGCGGCCCAACACCGCCGCGTTCGAAGTCCTGCCTCTGGTCAAGCCGACCGGGTTTCGCGAATACGACGCGCGCTGGTGGTTCGGCCTGCCCGGCGGTGCGGCGGGCAAGTCGCCCGAGCTGAACCTGATGGGCGTGCAGGCCCTGGGGGCGGGTCTGGGCACGCTGCTGTGGGCGCTGGGCGACGGCACGGCCCCGCGCGTGGTGGTCGGGCACGATTTCCGCTTCTATTCGCTGTCGATCAAGCAGGCCCTGACCATCGGCCTGGTCGAGGCGGGCTGCCATGTCATGGACATCGGGCTCGCGCTGTCACCGGTCGCCTATTTTGCCCAATATGCGCTGGACGCCCCGGCGGTCGCGATGGTGACCGCCAGTCACAACGAGAATGGCTGGACCGGCGTGAAGATGGGCGCGGCCCGGCCGCTGACCTTCGGACCCGACGAGATGGGGCGGCTGCGCGACATCGTGCTTGGGGGGCGGCAAAAGGCCCGTCCGGGCGGATCGCTGGTACGGGTCGAGGGCATGCGCGAGCGCTATATCGACGATGTCGTCGGCGAGTTCCGCCTGTCGCGGCCGCTGCGGGTGGTTGCAGCCTGCGGCAATGGCGCAGCGGGCCATTACGCCATCGAGGCCCTCACGCGCATGGGTGCCGACGTCGTGCCGATGGACGCTGAACTGGATTGGACCTTCCCGCGCTACAACCCCAATCCCGAGGATGCGGCCATGCTGCACGCCATGGCCGAACAGGTCCGCGCGCATGGCGCCGACCTGGCGGTCGGCTTTGACGGCGATGGCGACCGCTGCGGGGTGGTCGACGATACCGGCACCGAGATTTTCGCCGACAAGATCGGGCTGCTGCTGGCCCGCGACATGGTGCGCGACCATCCGGGCGCCAGCTTTGTCGTCGACGTCAAGTCCACCGGCCTTTACGCCACCGATCCTGTCCTGGCGGCGGCTGGGGCGCGGGTGGACTATTTCAAGACGGGCCATTCCTACATCAAGCGCCGCACCACCGAACTGGACGCGGTGGCCGGCTTTGAGAAGTCGGGGCACTTCTTCTTCAGGGCGCCCTATGGCCGCGGCTATGACGATGGTCTAGTGGCCGCGCGCGAGGTGCTGCGCCTGCTCGACCGCAATCGCGGACGCACGCTCTCGGCCCTGGCGGCCGACCTTGCTCCGGCGTGGACCAGCCTGACCATGTCGGCCCACTGCGACGATGAACGCAAATATGGCGTCGTGGACAGCGTGGTGGCCGAATACACCGCCCTCCATGCCGCCGGGGGCGCCCTCCTGGGCCGGCGCATCCAGTCGGTGAACACGGTCAATGGCGCGCGCGTCGCGCTCGAGGATGGCTCGTGGGTGCTGGTCCGCGCCAGCTCGAACAAGCCCGAGCTGGTGGTGGTGGTCGAGTCGGTGCGTTCGGAAGACGACATGCGGGCCCTGTTCCGCGACGAGGTCAAGCCGCGCCTGACCCGCCGGCCCGAAGTCGGTGCCTTCAACCAGGAGGTCTGAGCCCGCCGGAAACGCCGGCAGCGTCTAGTTGCGCCCCGAGAACCATGTCAGCCAGAAGCGCGGCAGGGTCGCATTCGGCCGAACGGCCACAATGGCGACGCCGAGCAGTGCTATGGCCCCACCCAGCATCATCCGCGCGTCCAGCGTCTCGTTCAGCAAAAGCATGCCGAACAGCACCGCCCACAGCGGGGTCATCAGCGTCAGCGGGCTGATCAGTGTCACCTCATGGCGCTGCAGCAACCAGTAGAACATCGAGTGGGCGAACACGGTCACCGCCAGCACCGAGAACGCCAGAGCCCCCCAGAAGCCCGGCCCCGCCTGCATCACCGACGCCCATTGCCCATCCTCGAGCCCAAGGCTCAGCAGCCCGGTGGGCGGCACTGACACCCAGGCGGTCCAGGCTTGGAATTTCAGCGTGGGGATGGTGGGCATGCGTTTCATCACGATCGCGCCCACCGAGCCCATCAGTGCCGCGCCGACCACCAGGAGCACCCCGACGGTGAACGCCATTTCGCGCGGACGCCAGGACAGGATGACCACGCCCAGCACGGCCAGCGTCATCCCCAGCCCGCGCCGCCAGGCGATCCGTTCGCCCAGGAACATCACCGACAGCAGCGTGGTGATCGGAAGCCCGATCTGGCCCACCACCGCCACCGTGCCCGCGGGCACCACCTGCAGCGCCAGGAACAGGAAGGCGAAATTGCCCCCGCCAATGCACACCCCGGCCAGCGCCACCGTCCCCCACTTTTCGGGGGCCGGCAGCAGGAAGGGCAACAGCAGCAGCCCGATCACCGCAAAGCGGAAGAAGGCATAGAACAGCGGATCGACGCCCAGGTCGGCCACCACCCAGCGCGTGGCCACCAGGTTCAGCCCCCAGCACAGGCAGATCAGCGCCAGGAGAAACAGATGGGACGGCTTCACGCGTGTGTCCGCGGTCGCGCCAGCCGCCACCGCCCCCCTTCATCGACGGCGCCGGTGCGCCGTCCCCCGACCCGTGTTCAGCGCACGCTGCTCGGGTCGACGATCCAGCCCTGTGGCGTGCGTCGCGCATCCAGCGCAATGGGCTGCGCCTCGGGTTCAGGCCGATATCGCGGCAACATCCGCATCAGGCCCACCCCGACGGCCACGATCACCCCCAGCACGGTCACCGCGATCGCAGCGAAGACGCCGGTCACCACCAGCGCGACAGCCACCATCCAGCGCCACACCGTTCGAAGCGCGTGGAAGGCGCGGGCCTTGCCGGAAGGAGGGTCGACTGGGGGCATGGTCGTTCCGCAGCTGCAGGTTACGGGCCTACGATCACGTAGCACCTTTGCAGCGTCAATGAGGCGAAACGCCCGAAATGCTGTTTGCGGCTCAGGAATGGGCAGGTGTGCCCGCACGCCGCCGCATGATGTCGCTGTAGGCGGCATTGATCGCGGCGGTCTTGTCGTGCGCCAGCCGAACGAAGGGCTCGGGTGCGCCGCGGGCGGCCATGGTGTCGGGATGGTTGTCGGCTGCCAGCCTGCGCCACGCGGCACGCACCGCATCGGTGCTGGCATCGGGCGTCAGCCCAAGCACGGCAAACGGATCGTCGGGGTCCGGGCCCAGCCAGGTCGCCCGGATGCGACGCCATGCCGTCTCGTCAAAGCCGAAGGCGTCCGACGCCCGGCGCAGCAGGTCCAGTTCCGGCGGCGAGATCGCCCCGTCGGCCGTCGCCACCGCGAACAGCCCGTCCAGCACATCCTCGAGCAGGCACGGGCGGGCGCGATAGCGACGGCCAATGCGGCGCGCATAGGATTCGAACCCCAGCGTGGTCCTGCGCGCGAGGTCAAACACCCTGCGGAATGCGTCCTCCTCGCCCCGCGGTGGCGGGAACACCCGCATGAAGGCGCGTTCCTCGCGCGCGGTCACCGCTCCGTCCGAGCCGGCCATCTTGGCTGCCAGGCCGACCACCGCCGCGGTAAAGTCCACATCATTGGCGTTGGGCGCGCAATCGGCGCCGTCGGCATCCAGCGGCTCGGCGGGCGGATCGAAGATGGAATGGGCAAGCGCGGCGAGCCGCGACCACAGATGCATGGCGCCGATCATGCCAAAAAGACCTTGCAGGCGAAAGGGGTGTTCGCGCCCGCAGCACACGCTTCCCTATCTCAGGCGGAATATTTTTGTCAGTGGAGGGCAACCCATCCCCGCGTAGCGACGTATGTTGCGATGCACGGGCCATAAGGTGGCCCGGCACCCATCAGGAGACTTCCATCATGACCCTTCGCCGTTTCGCCCTGCTGGCCGGGGCTGCCTCGCTGCTGTCGCTGGGCGCCTGCGCCACCAAGCACGACGATGACACCGCCATGGCCGACAGCCCCGCCGCGGCCGCGGTCGATCAGCCGGCCCCGGCTGCGCACGCGTCGGGTGACATCGTTGCCGTCGCCTCGGGCGCCGGCCAGTTCAACACGCTGGTCGCAGCCGTGCAGGCGGCCGGTCTGGTCGAGGCCCTGCAGGGCCCCGGGCCGTTCACCGTCTTTGCGCCCACCGACGCCGCCTTCGCGGCGCTGCCGGCCGGAACGGTGGAAAACCTGCTGCGGCCCGAGAACCGCGAACAGCTGCGCGCCATCCTGCTCTATCACGTCGTCCCCGGGCGCATGACCTCGGCCCAGCTTGCCGGTCAGACCGTCACCCCGACCACGCTTCAGGGCTCGACGGTCGACGTCGACGGCCGCCAGGGCGTCAAGGTTGACGGCGCCACCGTGGTCACGGCCGACATCGCTGCCAGCAATGGCGTGATCCACGTCATCGACCGCGTGATCATGCCGTAAGTCCAGCGTCGCCAGCACGAGGGCTGCTCCCCGCCGTCGGTCGCCGCGCACCGGCCTTTCATCCGTCATTCACGGGTGCCATGGTCGGTTGCACCGACAGACGACGGGGAGTCGCCCGATGGCGGAAACCACCGCTGGCACCGCGCCGGCCAAGACCAATCAGGGGCTTCGCAACGCCATCCGCACGCTGGGCGGGCGCGTGTCGGGGGTGATGTTCGGTCTGGGCTTTGCCGCCGGCCTGCCCAACGCGATGATCGTGGGCACGCTTTCGGCCTGGCTGGCCTATGCCAATGTGGACCTGGCAACGATCGGCGTGATCACCTGGGTCGGCCTGTTCTACAGCTTCAAGTTTCTCTGGGCGCCCGCGCTCAGCCGGGCCGAACCCCTTCCCCCGTTCCGCAAGCTGGGCCTGCGACGGGGCTGGCTGATCCCGTTCCAGCTGCTGATCGCCTTTGCCTTGGTCGGCATGGCGCTCAGCGGCCCTTATGTCTCTGGCGAATTCATCCGCGCCTATGACGCCGCCAACGCCGCCGGCCTTCCGACGCCCGTGCTGCTGGCTGCCACGGGCCTTGGGCTTCTGGTGCTGTTCGCCACCCTCGGGGCATTTGCCTCGGCCAGCCAGGACATCGTGATCGATGCGTGGCGGATCGAGATCGCCGATGAGCGCAATCCGGTGGATTTGCTCTCGACGGTCTATCAGTTCGGCTATCGCACGGCCAGCTTTGCCGGCGGTGCCGGCGCGCTGCTGCTGGCGGGCGGCATTTCGGTCGGCATCCCGGCGCTGGATGCGGGCCTTGGCTGGCAGCCGACCTATGTGGTGGCGGCGGTCGTCATGGGCCTGGGCATCCTGGCCAGCCTGCTTGCGCCCGAGCCCAGGGAAATCGTCGCGCGCGGCGACATCCGCCCGCTGATGGAAGGCGCGCCGGTGCGCCGGGTGCGCGAGACGGTGCTGTGGCCGGTTCTGGCGGGATGGGTCATCGGCGGGGCGCTGATCGCGCTGTTCATGGCCGACCTTCTGACCCGAGCCGAGGCCAGCCGCGGCTGGTTCGACGCCGTGGTGCACCCCCTCTGGACGCTGTTTGCAGGCGAGACTGCGCCCACGGCCGGCGAGTTCACCCGATCTGTGGGGGTGTGGGTCGTGGTCATCACGGTCCTGGCGCCAGCCGCCCTGGCGGCCTGGCTCTCCAGCCGCCCCACGGGCCCCGAGGAATCGGCCCAGACGCTAGCCGAGGGGCGCAGCCGGGATCGGCTCTATGCGGCAATCCTGTTGCCCATGGTCGAGCTGTTCAAGCGCCTGGGCATCGGGGCGCTCCTGGTGCTGGCGATCGCGCTGACCTATCGGCTGACCGACAGCGTGTGGGGACCGCTGGCCAACGTCTTCTACATCCAGGAGCTGGGGTATTCGGGCGAGGACATCGCCTACGCATCCAAGACATTCGGGGTCATCATGACCATCGCCGGCATCGCGCTGGGCGGAATCTCGATCGTGGTGCTGGGCACCATGCGCAGCCTGGTGATCGGCGCAATCATCGCGGCGGTCACCAACCTGCTCTATGCCGACCTGGCGCGCGGATCGCCCTGGATCGATTCCATGCTGGCGCTGGGCGGCATCAATGGAAACGAGGTGCCGATCGCGCGGCTGATGTTTGCCATCACAGCCGAGAACCTGGCTGGCGGCTATGCCGGCGCCGCGTTCATAGCCTACCTCTCCAGCATGGTCGCCAAGAGCCATGCCGCGGTCCAGTACGCACTGCTGTCCTCGCTGGCTTTCATCCTTGGCGCGATCTCTCGCGGGATGATCGGTGACCTGGAAGACCAGTTCGGCTTTGCCTGGGTGTTCGAGCTGACCGTATGGGTCGGCATGGTCGCGGTGGTGCTGGCGGTCCTGGCGTGGCTGCTGCACGGGCGGCGCACACCAACCGCGGCAGACCCCGAGCCGGCGGGCTGATGACGCCGCGCGTGGGGACCTAGCCGAACAGCTTCTGGTCGCGCTTGTGCTTGCGGTCGACCGCCACGATGATGTGGGCGATCAAGGCGGGCTTGGCCATGGCGTCGGTCTTGCCGGCGGCATCCAGATTGCGCTCGGCGACATAGGCCCGCAACTCGGCCAGTGAATATCCGCGCAGCTTGCGCGCCAGGGCATCCTCGCCCTCTTCGCGCAGCACACGCAGCGCATCCAGCCGCAGCGGGCGCGGCGCACTGGTCCTGGACGCGCCGCGCGACTTTAGCGCAGGCGCATCCTCGGGCGCCTCGCCGCCCTTTGCCGCCTCGCCCTTGCGTTCCAGCATCTCGGTCAGCTGGCGGCGAAAATCGGGGTTCTGGTCGGCCAGCAGCGAGACCGCCTTCAGCAGCGTGGTGAGTTCATCGATCCGGCTCACAGCGCGCGCTCCGGGGTGCGGGTGATCGCCAGGATCTCGTCCGCCAGCGCCGAGGCGGTCGCCGCCCCGACTCCGTATTTGCGGTGGAACGCCCGCGTGCCGTCCTCGGCTTCCAGCCGCTGGGCGGCAAAACCGATGTCGCGCGTCTGATGGATCACCGTCTCGAGGCACCGCCACTTTCCGTCGCGCGCGTCCTGTTGCAGCGTCTCGAGCGACTCCTCGTGCAGTGAATTGCCCTCCTCGACCTTGGACGCCAGGATCAGCAGGCGCTGGGCCATCTGCTGGGACACCACCGAGGCCTGCATGTTCGCCAGCGCACGCCGGGTGAAGGCTGCCAGGCCCATGCGTGACACGACATCGGGAATTGTCGGCACGATCACGAAATCCGACGCCATGATCGACGCCTCGGCCGCCATCGAAATGCCCGGAGGGCAGTCCACAAGAATATAGTCATAGCGGTCGCGCAGGGTCTGGATGCCGACCTTCAGCAGGCGCTCGCGGATGCGCTTTTCGATCGCGTCCAGGAAGAAGCCGCGCGTCACCAGCGCGGCAATCAGGTCGCGTTCGGTATAGCGCAGTTCGGGCGCGGCGGCGACCAGATCCACGGTGCGGGCCTTGTCGACGTCCGACACGTCGCGCAGCACGAAGTCCGGAAAAGTGCCCGGGCGCCAGCCCGAGCCCTCCCACTCGAAGTAAAAGTCGATGGTGCGCTCGTTTTCCTGCGCCTCAAGCCAGCGTTCATAGCCGGCAAGCATCAGCGAGACGTTGGTCTGCGGGTCGAAGTCGATCACCAGCACGCGTTTTTGGTGCTGGGCGGCCAGGGTTTCGGCAAGCATCATCGTGGAGGTGGACTTGCCCACGCCACCCTTCATGTTCACGATCGAGATCAGCTGTGCCATCGCCTGCTCCGTCTGGGAAAGGATGCGTGCGGACCGGCGGCCCGTGCCGGCAGCGCCAGCGCAACCGCCTCGCTGTCGGGCAGCGGCGGTTAACGGTCTCTTAAACTTGCGGGCGACGGGTGGTCCAGCCTATCTGCCCCACTGTCCATGTCGCCACCACCGCGTCCCGATCGTCCAGGTCCCCGCATCGGGATCGACCGCAGAACGCTTGCGGCGGCCTTTGCCGCGGGCGGAGTGGTGGCCAGCGGCGCGCTTCGCGCCGCCCCCGTCGCCGTGGAAGAGCGCGCGGCCCTGCTGGCCCGGCATTTCGAAATCCTCAGGCCCGACGGTCCAGGCCCCTTTCCCGTGGTATTCCAGTTCCACGGCTGCGGCGGACGTCAGGGGCTTCAGGTGCCCTATGCGCAGGCTGCCGTCGAGGCCGGATGGATGGCGGTCATCGTCGACAGTTTCGCACCGCGGGGCATTACGCGCGCTGCCGCACTCTCGACGGTGTGCAGCGGGCTGCGCCTGCGCGGACGCGAACGGGCGGGCGATCTTTATGCCAGCCTGCACTGGGCGCGCCGCAATCGGATGGTCGATGCCAGCCGGATGGCGGCGGCAGGGTGGAGTCATGGCGGCTGGACCGTCATGGACGCCCTGTCCGCCGGCCAGGACCGTGCACGCAGCTCGGGCCTTTCGGGACTGGATCCTGATCCGCTTGCCGGCCTCGACAAGGTATTCCTGGTCTACCCCTGGGCCGGCGTGGGCTCGATGACCGTGTCGAATGGCTGGGATCGCCCGGTCGATGTGGTCATGCTGGTGGCCGGGCGCGACAGCGTCTCGGGACAGCGTCTGCCCATGCTTGCAGCCGAGCGCGCCCGCGAGAGCGGCGCGCGCGTGCGCACGGTGCTGTTTCCCACGGCGACCCATGCCTTCGACGACGACGCCGCCAATGATCCGCGCTTTCGCTTCGAGCCCGAGCTGGCCCGTGCGGCCATGCGCCTTTACACCCGCACGCTCGGCGAGGCGGCCCAGAAGTGACCGGTGCGGCCGGGGCGCTGGAAGTCACCGGCGATGCTGCTAAGGGACGCGCCATGTCCGACACCCGCACCCATGCCGAGCCGGCCGTGACGCCCGCGCTCGCCGCTGAATTCGGCCTCAAGGCCGACGAGTTCGACCGTATTGTGGGCCGGCTGGGCCGTGTTCCGAACTTTACCGAGCTGGGCCTGTTTTCGGTGATGTGGTCCGAGCACTGCTCGTACAAGTCCTCGCGGATGCACCTGCGCAAGTTTCCCACCACCGGCCCGCGCGTAGTGCACGGTCCCGGCGAGAACGCCGGTGTGGTCGACATCGGCGAGGGGCTCGTCGCGGTCTTCAAGATGGAGAGCCACAATCACCCCTCTTTCATCGAGCCCTATCAGGGGGCCGCGACGGGGGTCGGTGGCATCTTGCGCGATGTGTTCACCATGGGCGCCCGGCCGATTGCCCTGATGAACGCGCTGCGGTTCGGCGCGCCGTCGCACCCGCGCACCCGCCAGCTGGTGGCCGGCGTGGTGGCCGGAATCGGCGGCTATGGCAATTGTGTCGGCGTGCCCACCGTCGGCGGAGAGACCAATTTCCACCCCGGCTATAATGGCAACATCCTGGTCAACGCCATGGCGGTGGGGGTCGCGCGCGCAGACGGCATCTTCACCTCGGCCGCCCGCGGTGCCGGAAATCCGGTGGTCTATGTCGGCGCCAAGACCGGACGCGACGGCATCCACGGCGCCACCATGGCTTCGGCCGAATTCGAGGACGGCGACGAAGACAAGCGCCCCACCGTGCAGGTCGGCGACCCTTTCCTGGAAAAGCTGCTGATCGAGGCCTGCCTCGAGCTGATGGCGACCGATTCCATCCTTGCGATCCAGGACATGGGCGCGGCCGGCCTGACCTCGTCTTCGGTCGAGATGGCCTCGAAGGGCGGCTCGGGGATCGAGCTCGAGATGGACCATGTCCCCCAGCGCGAACAGGGCATGAGCGCGTATGAGATGATGCTGTCGGAAAGCCAGGAACGCATGCTGATGGTGCTGCGCCCCGGCCGCGAGGACGACGCTCGGCGGATCTTCGAGAAATGGGGACTCGATGCCGCCGTGATCGGCCGGACCACCGATACCGGGCGGATCGTGCTGCGCCATTGCGGCGAGGTGGTCTGTGACCTGCCGCTGGGACCATTGGCGGACGAGGCCCCCCTCTATGACCGGCCCTGGACCGAGCCGCCCGTCCAGCCGCCCTTCGATCCGGTCGTGGTGCCACCACCAGCCGACGCGGGGCTGGCCCTGCTGACGCTGATGAGTTCGCCCGACCTCGCCTCGCGGCGCTGGATCTGGGAACAGTATGACCGCTCGGTGATGGGGGATACGGTTGGCGAGCCGGGCGGCGACGCGGCCATCGTGCGCCTGCACGCCAGCCGGCGCGCCTTGGCCATGACCACCGATGTAACCCCGCGCTATGTCGCGGCCGACCCTCGCGAGGGCGGCCGGCAGGCGATCGCCGAGGCGTGGCGCAATCTCAATGCGGTCGGCGCCGAGCCGCTGGCCGTCACCGACAATCTGAATTTCGGCAATCCCGAGCGGCCCGAGATCATGGGCCAGATCGTCCGCGCCATCGAGGGTCTGGCCGAGGCGTGCCGAGCCCTGGACATGCCGGTCGTGTCGGGCAATGTGTCGCTTTACAACGAGACGTCCGGCACCGCGATCCCGCCCACCCCGGCGGTCGGTGCGATCGGCCTGATCGAGGATATCGCGCGCACTGCCGCAATCGGCGGCATGCGCCCCGGTGACGCGCTGGTCCTGGTGGGCGAGACCACGGGCTGGATGGGCTCGAGCCTCTATCTGCGCGAGATTCTCGGCCGCGAGGAAGGCGCCCCGCCCCCCGTCGATCTCGAGGCCGAACGACGCAATGGCGTCTTCGTCCGCCAGGCGGTTCGTGCCGGCCGCGTCAACGCATCGCACGATGTGTCCGACGGGGGCTTGGGAACGTGCATTGCCGAAATGTGCCTTGCCAGCGGCTTTGGCGCATCGCTGCAGCTGCCGCCCGACATCCCGGTCCATCTGATGCTGTTTGGCGAGGATCAGGCCCGCTATGTCCTGGCCGTACCGGCCGAGCGCGTGGATGCGCTGGTCGCCGATGCACGCAATGCCGGTGTTGCGTTGATCGTGGTCGGCTCGGCGGGCGGCGCGGACATCGAGTTCGATGGCGGGCGCCTTTCGCTGGCGCGCCTGCGCGACGCACACGAAGGATGGATGCCGGCGTGGATGGGAACGGGGTCGGCCTGAACACCCTCGGCAATCGTGATGCGTGCGGCCGATGGCATCCTGACCTCAGAGCCCCTGTGTGCGTTTCGGGGCTGACCGGGCTAGGTTGATAAAGCGCCCGCATTGTACCCGCAGAGCAATCGTTGCTGCATCGCTGGCCACAGGTGACGCCATCGGATTCAAAGCCCTTCAGGGCCTGCTGCCGCAATGTGGGCGCCCTCCTGGTTCATGGTGGATCTTTCGCGAGCGGTCTGGCAACAAGCCGCGTGCCACGTTGCTGCCAGAGCAGCTTCACGCCCCGCGCGCCGCTGGCCTGGATCGAGGCCTGGAACGCGCCGGGCATCACCACGTCGCCATCGCTGTCCTGCTCGCCAAAGCGGCTGGCATAGCCCGTAAAGGTGGCGTCCTCGCCCAACGCGCGGATGTCGATCGGGATGGCCCGAAGCTCGAGGGCGCCGGCCGTGTTGCGAACGTGCAAGTGTTGAAAGTTGTGGCTCGGGTTGATAGGCGCACCGTGGCTGCGAGCCGTTTCGAACGTGTGGCCTGGGGCTCCGGCATCAGGCATCGCAGTGCCCACCCCCCATCAAATCCTGCGCTTGAACATGGTCTGCAGCACCATGGTTATCTTTCGCACCGCAACCACCACGGTGAAAAGGAACCCGGCGGCGGAGCGTTAGCTTCTTGAGCGGGGCGTCGACCAGGATCACCCAGGTGGTCAGCCCGATGATGCTGCCAATTGCGACGCGCGGACCGCCGCTACAGCCCGTGAAGTCGCCGTCCTCGACCCAACGCGCGGATGTCGATCGGGATGGCCCGCCGCTTGAGGGCGCCGGCTGTGTTCCGGGTCAGGAGCATCTTGCGGATTTCCTTGCAGACGGGACGCCTGTCCCCCGCGTCCGGAAACGACTGCGTTGCGTCTTTGACGTTCGCCCTCGGTGCCCGGCATCGCCGGCAGCATTGGGGGGACGCAGCAGGATCATCCTGGTTTTGCGCACATCGTCACCAGCGCCAGGGTGTGCTTGGTGACGTTGACGACGACAGTCAGCACCAGCCTGCCGACCGTTCCTGTCCGCTGCAACCTCGGAAGGTTGCTTCCGCGTTCAGCCATGGCCGTGACGACTTCAAGGCCGACGGCGTCGAGCACGCGCCACCATTCCGCGATCCTGTGTTCGCTCAAGCCCACCTGACCGCGGACACGTTCATTTCCGGCCCCATGTCGTTTCCATGTATGCCGAACCGGACTGGGGCTCCCAGCACCGCCTGCCGGAACCGACGGCTAGCATCGCCCGTGAGACTGCGCCGCTTGCTCGGGCTGGCACATCCGCCACATCGATGGTTGCGGGCCCCGGCGTGTCTTTCTGGCGCCGCGGGCGGCTGACCCAGGCTGCCGCCTCCGCCTGCGGCGTGATGGGCGGGCGCGCAGCATTGCCCTTCGCCCGCCCCTACGCGTCCACCTCCGGCATCGTCCCCTGCGGCGCCGGGAGCAAGACGCGACGTGCAACCCGTGGGTAACGCGCCTGTAACCCGCCCCTGTCCCAACCCCGCAAAATGCCCTAGTAGCAAGGCCAAGCCGACCTAGCTCAGTTGGTAGAGCGCCCGCCTTGTAAGCGGATGGTCGCCGGTTCGATTCCGGCGGTCGGCACCATCTGGCACACCGCTTGTCTTGTGCGCCCCGAACCCATCGGCCAGATACCGCCGCATGGGCGTTGAGACGGTGTATCGTGTGCTTTCGGCCGCCGAATGGGCGCGCGCGGTGACGGGCGGTCAGTTTGACGGCAGCGCGCTCGACCAGCGCGATGGCTTCATCCACCTCAGCCTGCGCGGCCAGGTTGCCGAAACGCTCGCCACCCATTTTGCCGGCAGTCCAGACCTGCTGCTGCTGGAAATCGATGCAGCTGCCCTGGGCGCGGCCCTGCGGCTGGAGCCATCGCGTTCGGGCGCGCTGTTTCCCCACCTCTATCGGCCGCTGCGGCCATCGGATGTGCGGCGCGCCTTTCCCCTCCCCCTCGCACCCGATGGCCGGCATGAGCTGCCACGCGTGCTGGATTCAGCCGCGTCATGATGGCGACCCTGACCACAGACGTGCTGCGCCTGTTGCCCCCCGAGGACGCCCACCGCGCCACGATCGCAGCGCTGGTGGCGGGACTTGGGCCGCGCGCGCCGAAACCCGCCGCGCGGCTTGCAACCCGTCTTGCGGGGCTGGACCTGCCGTCGCCGGTGGGGCTGGCCGCGGGTTTCGACAAGAATGCCCAGGTGCCCGATGCCATGCTGCGCGCGGGCTTTGGCTGGGTGGAGTGCGGCACCGTGACCCCGCGGCCGCAGGAGGGAAATCCGCGCCCGCGCATCTTTCGCCTGCCTGCCGACCGCGCCGTCATCAACCGGCTGGGATTCAACAATCGCGGGCTGATGCGGTTTGTGGCACGCCTGCGCGCGCGCGGCGCGGCACCCGGGATCGTCGGCGCCAACATCGGGGCCAACAAGGACGCCGCTGACCGCGATGCCGATTATGTCGAATGTCTCGGCGCGGTGTGGCCCTGGTGCCGCTATGTGACCGTCAACATCTCCTCGCCGAACACGCCCGGCCTGCGTGGCCTGCAGGCCCGGGATGCGCTGGAGCGCCTCCTTGCGGCAATTGCCCTGCGGCGCGGCTCCCTCGAACTCGAGCATGGCCTCAAGCGGCCGGTGTTTCTGAAACTGGCGCCGGACCTTGATGACGCGGCCGCCGTCGAGGCGGGCGAGGTGGCCATTGCGCACGGGATCGACGCGCTGGTGATTTCCAACACGACGCTGGCGCGGCCGCCCACGCTGCGCGCGCCGGCACGCCACGAAGCAGGCGGGCTCTCGGGAGCGCCCCTCTTCGCCCCTTCCACCGCGCTGCTCGCAACGGTTTACCGTGCGCTCGGATCGCGCATTGCGCTGGTGGGGGTGGGCGGTATCGCGTCGGCCCAGGATGCCTGGGACAAGATCAGGGCGGGCGCCAGCGCCGTCCAACTCTATACCGCCCTGGTCTATGAAGGCCCCGACCTCGTGACGCGCATCAATGCCGGACTCGCAGCCCGGATGGAGGCCGAGGGCTTTGCCACCCTCTCCCAGGCCGTCGGATCAGCGGCCGGCAGGCAAGCCCCTTGACCCTGCCGGTGGTCCACCACCCGGGCTACACCGCCAGCGGGGTGGCCGAGGATCACCGCTTTCCAATGCGCAAGTTCGCCCGACTGGCAGAATTGCTGGTCGAGGACGGTCTGGTGGCACAGGGGCGCTTTCACATCCCTCAGCCGGCCACCCGCGCCGTCCTGTCGGCCGTGCACGACCCGGCCTATGTCGACGCCGTGCTCGGGGGCACACTGGATCCGACGGCAGCGCGACGGATCGGCTTCGAAATGACATCGGCGATCGCAGAGCGCGCCTGCCTTGCGGTCGGTGGCACCCTGCTGGCGGCGGACCTGGCCCTCAGGCATGGGATTGCCTGCAACAGCGCGGGCGGCTCACACCATGCCGACGCTGCGGGGGCGCGGGGTTCTGCGTGTTCAACGATGTGGCCGTCGCCGCACGCGCGCTGCTGGACGCCGGGAAAGCCAGGCGGATCCTGATCGTGGATCTCGACGTGCATCAGGGCGACGGCACCGCAAGGCTGTTCGCATCCGAACCGGCCGTCTTCACCCTGTCGCTTCACTGCGAGGCCAATTTTCCCGCCCGCAAGGCCCGGTCCGACCTCGACATCGCGCTGCCGCCCGGCACCGAAGACGGCGGCTATGCGAGCGCACTCGAGAGCGCGCTGGACCGCGCGGGCGACTTTGCACCCGACTTTGTCTTCTACAATGCCGGCGTCGATCCCCACCATCAGGATCGACTGGGCAGGCTGGCACTCAGCGACGCCGGGTTGGAGGCGCGCGACGCGGCGGTGTTCGCGTTTGCGCGCAGCCGCGCGCAGCCGATCGCCTCGGTACTGGGCGGCGGATATGGCCCGGTCGAGGACGTCGCCCGCCGCCACACGATCGTGCATCGCGTGGCGGCGCGCTTTTGCTGACGCCGATTATTGGTCGCCGAGACCGAAAACCCGGCGCAGGAACATGGTCTCGGCCTCTCGCTGGGAGGCCCGATTGGACAGGCGCGCAAAGCCGTGCCCCTCGTCGAGAGCCAGCATGTACCAGACCTCGCCACCATTGCCGCGCACGGCCTGGACGATCTGCTCGGCCTCCGACTGCGGAACGCGAGGGTCGTTCGCCCCCTGGATGACGAACAGCGGCCGGCGGATGCGATCCACATTGGTCAGAGGCGAGATCGACTGCAGGAAGGCCCGCATGGCCGGATCGCGCTCGTCCCCGTATTCGACCCGGCGCAGGTCGACCCGATAGCCCTGGGTGTTCTCGAGGAAGGTCACGAAGTTCGAGATACCGACGATGTTGATGCCGCCGGCCAGCCTGTCCGAGTAGTGCACCAGCGTTGCCAGCACCATGTAGCCGCCATACGAGCCGCCATAGGTCACGACCCGGTTGCGGTCGAGGTCCGGCCGGGTGGCGATCCAGTCCAGGAACGCCCCGATGTCACGCACCGAATCCTCGCGCAGCTTGCCGTTGTCCAGCGACACGAAGGTGCGGCCATAGCCGGTCGAACCGCGAACGTTCGGCACCAGCACCGCCACACCCAGCTCGTTCACCCAGTACTGGATCGCCGAGGAGAAGCTGGTGCGGGACTGCGCTTCCGGCCCGCCATGGATCGAGATGATCACCGGGTGCGGCCCTGGCGTGCGCGGGGTGTACAGGAAAGCCGGGATGCGGCGGCCATCAAAGCTGGTCGTTTCCACCAGGGTGGGTTCGACAAAGGTCGAAGATGGCAGTCCGCCGGTTTCGGACTCGGTCCAGCGCACCAGCTGCGAGCGGCGCAGGTCCCAGACCCACACATCGCCCGGCGTGGTCGGCGTGGAAAGCGAAACCCCCACGCGCTGGCCCGAGCGGTCGAAATCGAGGCCGGTGATGACGCCCTGAGGCAGTTCCGGCCGCCGCATTTCGCGGCCCGTGCGCAGGTCAAGCAGCCGAAGGCGCGCATTCCCGCCTTCGTTGACCACATAGGCCAGCCTGCGACCGTCGCGGCTGATCGTGAAGCCTTCAATGTCCCAGTTCACAGCGGCCGAGACAGGCGTCTGGGCGCCGCTCGCTAGGTCGATCCGAACCAGGCGTGCGAACTCTGATCCCTGATCCGAAATCACGAAGATCGACCGCCCGTCCGCGCTGAATTCACCGCCATCATAGGCAATCGGCGCATTGGAGGGGTTGACCTCGGTGGACGTGCCCGAGGCGAGGTCCAGCACGAACCGGCGCGAATGGGTGACCGAGATGTATTCGCCGTACAGCAGCCGCGTGCCATCGGGCGAAAACGCCAGCGGCGAAATGCCCGAAGGTCCGGTGAACACCACGCGGCGGTCAGCCGGATTCGAGGGATCGCCAACGACGATCTGGCGAGTCGGTACGCCCGAGCGGGCCACCGACCAGGCCGCAATGCGCCCGTCGCGCGACCAAACCAGCGAGTCGTTGCGGGTGCCGGCCTCGGTGAATGCCGTGGACGTGCCGGTCGCACGATTAAACAGGAAGGCCTGGAAGAATTCGTCGCCGCCCCGATCCTTGGTGAACACGACCGCATTCGACCCGTCCGGCCGGATGCCGCCCGAAACCGGCTCGGGGAAGAAGGTCAGCTGGCGGCGCATGCCGAGCGGCTGTGCGACTTCGTGCAGCTGGCCAGTCTCGCCAAATCGGGTGGAAATCAGGATGCCGCCGGTTTCGGTAAAGCCTGCAAACCCGGCCGAACGGACATTGTTGTACTGGATCAGCCGATCGCGGACATCGGCGGGAATGGCAGGCACGCCTTCGGTGATCAGATTGCCGCGCTGGACCCGTTCGACGCTGCCGGTCGGTGTGGCAGGGACGCTGGCCGCAGGCGGTGTCTGCGCCAGGGCAGGCACCGCGATCGCCAACGCCAGGCAGGCAGCAAAGGCTCTGAGACTCATGGAAGCGACACTCCGTTGGATGGTTCAGGGGTTTCGGAAATGCCAGCAGCTGCGGCGCGTGCTGTCGGCTGGGGCTGGGCGGGCTTGCTGACGATGCGGATCGCGCGTGCGGGGGGCAGATAGGTTGCAGCGGCCGCCCGCACCTCGTCCAGGGTGATCGACTCGAAATCCGCCCGGACCGTGCGATGGTCGTCGAGCGACCACGGCCTGCGCTGGGCCTGTTCCAGCAGGCCGACCCAATAGCCGTTGTCCTGGAGGTTCTGGTCGAGGTTCTCGAGCACCGGCCGGCGCGCACGTTCAAGTTCATCGGCCGTAATGTCCCCGCCCGCCATGGCGGCGGCGATCTGGTCGATCACGGTGCGATAGGTGTCCACATCCTCGGGCTTGAGTTCCATGCTGGCGGTGATGGTCCCGAAGCCGGGGAAGGTGACGGACGCCTGCGATGAGGCATTCGGGCTGTAGGTCACGCCGTCGGCCTCGCGGACGCGCTCGATCAGGCGCAGTTCCAGGATTTGGCTGACGAGGCTGACCACCCGGGTCTGGCGCCGTGTTTCGGGCGAGCGTGACAGCGTGGGCCAATACACCGCCAGGATGGCACGACTGGCGTCGCCCCGATGCGGGATGATGGCAGGTTCGGCAGATGGCGGGGCGAACTGCACGCGGCGCTCGGCGCGCCACGAGGGCCAACGCTGTTCGCGCCGCGGGAGTGCGCCGAAGGTGCGCGTCAGCACCGGTTCGATGGCGGACGGCTCGATATCGCCGACGATCGTCAGTTCCAGCGGGGCGCGCAACAGATGACGCTCGAGCGCGGACCGGATGTCATCGGGCGTGATCGCCTGGACCGCGGCCAGCGGCGCCATGGCCCAGCGCGCATCGCCATTGCGCAGGATTGCACCGGCGTGCGCACCGAAGGCACCTCCCGGCGTGGTGTCATAGGTGGTGTAGAACTGGGTCAGGAAGGTCTGATAGCGTTCGAGCGCCTCGGCACGGAATGCGGGCGCCTTGAGATAGGCGGCCAGCACCTGCATCTGGCGTTCGAAATCGGTTGGTTTCGTCGCCGCATCGATCTCGAACGAGTCCTCACCCACGTCGAAGTCGATCCCCCACGAACGGCCCGCCAGAATCCGTTCGAGATCCTCGAGGGTATGCGCTTGCAGCCCCCCCTGTACCAGAAGCCAGGACGCGGCGGCTGACAATCCGGGGCGATCCTGGCCGATATCCAGGAAGCCGCCGCCGAAACTGGCCCGGATGCGCACCACGTCCTGCTCGAACTCGGTGCGCTTGAAATTGACCCGGATGCCATTGGACAGCCGCATCCGGGTAAACCCGATATCGTCCACCGTCGAGCGCGAGACGATACGTCCCGTGCGCCCGAAGTCGGTGTAGGCGAACGGCTGGGTGGCTATCCGCGCCGGCGGGGTGACCGCGACTGCGGCCGACCCGCGCCATGCCGCCTCGATCTGGTCTGCCGCCAGCGCGGTGGGTGTGGTGACCATGATCCGCGGTTCGGCATCCCCCCAGGCATCCGCGAACGCCGCATTCACGCGCTCTACGGTCATGCGCGGGCGGATGGCCAGGAAAAGGTCGAGCGTTCGTGCCTGGTCAGCGAATACCAGGTCTTCGTCGAACGCCGCAACCAGCCCGTCCGCAATGGTCTGGGACCAGCGCGATCCGGCGGCGTCGGCACTGTTGCGCGCGCCGGTCTCCATCTCGGACAGCTCGCGCGCCAGCTCTTCTGCGGTCACGCCATGCTGGCACAGCCTGCGCAGTTCGCGTTCCATTGCAGCCAGCGCGCCGGCCCACTGGTCCGCGCCCATCGAAATGCTTGCGGAAACGCCGCGGCTGGCGCGTCGGTCGTCGGAAAACGAAACGCCTGCCGCCTGCCAGGGCGCACCGGCCCCGCGCGAGATGGTCTCCAGACGCCGGTTCAGCACAGCCATCCACAGGCCGTGTGCCATCAGGTCCTCGCGCATTACCAGGGTGTCAGCCGCACGGCGGGTGGGAAAGGTCGTCCCGATCAGGATCGACGCCCGGACGTCGGCGTTCACATGGTTCAGCGTCTCGAGCGGACCGGGCACGGGTGTGCCGCGATCGAAGGTCGGCATTCCGGTCGCGGGACGCTGCCAGTCGCCAAAGCTGGCGCGGATGCGTTGGCGCACGATCTCGGGGTCCAGGTCACCGACAAAGATGAACTGGGCATTGTCCGGCCGATACCAGGTCCGGTAAAAGTCGACGAGCCGCTGGCGCGGGGCGTTCTGGATCACCGAGTCGAGGCCGATCGGCAGTCGTTCGCGCAGGCGCAACTCGCGTGCGAACAAGCCCAGCCGTGCATCCAGCTGGGCCTGCTGCGGTCCCTTGCGCGCGCGCGCTTCGGCCAGCACCACGCCGCGTTCGCGCTCCACGGCCTCGGGCGTGATCAGCAGCCGGTCCGCGGTTTCGCGCATCACCAGGAACGCCTCGTCCAGTGTTTCGGTGCGCACGTTCGGAAGGTCCAACTGATACACGGTTTCGTCGAACGAGGTGTAGGCGTTGGTGTGGGGACCAAAGGCCAGCCCAAGCCTTTCGAGGCGACGGATCATTTCGCCCTCGGGAATGTTCTGCGACCCGTTGAAGGCCATGTGTTCAAGGAAGTGGGCCAGTCCGCGCTGATCCTCTTCCTCGTGCATCGATCCTGCACCGATGCGCAGCCGAACCACGGCACCCTGAGCCGGCTTGGCGTTCTGCACGATCGCATAGCGCATGCCGTTCGGCAGTTCGCCCCACACGACGCGCGGGTCCACCGGAACGTCGGACCGCTGGTGAACGAACCCGGGCGCCGGCACGGGCGCGCCGGACTGCATGCCCTGGGCGGCCGCGAGTGGAGCCATCAGCGTTGCCGCAAGGGCCACACAGGCCGAAACCAGACCCCTGCGCAGTATCCGCATGCTCGTCACCATGGCCGTCGTCCTTGGAAAGGGGGCACCGCGTCAGGCCGCTTCGTCGAAGTCCTGGACCAGATGCCCGGGAGCGACTTCGCGCAGAGGCGGCAAAGGCGCGTTCGGATCGAAATCCGCCGCCGCCATGCGTGACTTCAGGAACCGCCACGGGGCCCGCGGGTCGAGTGGCGATGGAAGATCGCCCTCCAGCCTGACGCGCGGACGTGCGCGCTCGGCCAGCGGGTCGGGGGTCAGTGCCGCAGCCAGCAATGCCTTGGTATAGGGATGCCGCGGGTCGTTGTAGATGGTGTCGCGGTCCGCAATTTCCACGATCCGGCCAAGATACAGCACCGCGACGCGATGGCTGACCTGGCGCACCACCGACAGATCATGGCTGATGAAGATCATGCTCAGCCCCATCGACTTCTGCAGGTCGATCAGCAGGTCGACGATCTGTGCCTGGATCGAAACGTCCAGCGCCGACACCACCTCGTCGCAGACCACCAGCTTGGGGTTCAGGATCATGGCGCGTGCGATGCCGACGCGCTGGTTCTGACCGCCCGAGAGCTCGTGCGGATAGCGGTTGATCAGTGTCGGATCGAGGCCGACCCGCACCATCATCTGGGCCGCGAGATCGGCGCGCTCGGACCGGCGCAGTTCCGGGCGGAACACCTGAAGCGGCTCGGCAATCGAATCGCCTGTCGTCATCCGCGGGTCGAGGCTGGCCAGCGGATCCTGGAACACGATGGCGAAATCGTGCCGCTCGGCCCGGATGAAGGCACGGTCGCGGTGGGTCAGGTCGCGACCAAGCCAGGACACCGCGCCGGCCGTCGAGGGCGCCAGTTTCAGCATGGCCCTGCCGAGCGTCGACTTGCCACAACCGGATTCGCCGACGATACCCAGAGTCTCGCCCTGACGAAGCTCGATCTCGACTCCATCCAGCGCCTTGAGCGGCACGCGCTTGCCAAGCAGGCCGCCTTCGACCTGCACGGGGTAATGCACTTTCAGATCGCGCGTGGCGATCACCGTTGGTGCGTCAGCCGGCGGCTTCGGCCCCAGCACGGCCCGCCCCGGCCAATCGGTCTGATCCAGGCGCGGCACAGCCTCGAGCAGCATGCGCGTGTATTCGGCACTGGGCTCGCGGAACACGCGTTCGGCGCTCCCGTGTTCCAGGATGGTGCCATGACGCATCACCTGCACACGGTCGGCGAGCCGCGCGATCACACCCATGTCGTGGGTGATGAGGGCGATGGCGGTCCCGGTCTCGCGCTTGAGCTCTTCCATGACGTCGAGCACCTGGGCCTGCACGGTGACGTCCAGCGCGGTGGTCGGCTCATCGGCGATCAGCAGTTCGGGGCCGCAGATCATCGCCATCGCGATCATCACGCGCTGGCGCATGCCGCCCGACAATTCGTGCGGGTACTGGCGCAGGCGGCGGCGGGCCTCGGGAATGCGCACCCGCTCGAGCCATTCGGTGGCCCGCTGCGCCGCGCTCTCGCCCCGCAGCCCCAGATGGACCTGAAGCACCTCCTCGATCTGGCGGCCGACCGTCAGATGCGGCGTCAGCGAGGTCAGCGGGTCCTGGAAGATCATGGCGATCCGCTTGCCGCGGACGCGGTTCAGTTCGCCCGCCCGGCGCCCGATCAGTTCCACCCCGTCAAACCGGGCCGATCCGCTCACCTGGCCGTTCGAAGCCAGAAGCCCCATCAGGGCCATGAAGGTCTGGCTTTTTCCGGAACCGGACTCGCCCACAATGCCCAGGCATTCGCCCTTGCGAACGTCGAACGAGATGGACCGGACGGCCTGCACCTCGCCGTCGGGCGTCGAAAACCGGACATCCAGGTCGCGAACTTCCAGCAGGGCCTGTTCGGTGCTCACGATCGTGCCACTCCGTCTTGACGGCGCAGCAGTCACCACTTCCCGTGCGCCGCGTCCATAGGCCGATGCTGGCAGATTGCATCGCTCATCGATATGTGACCGCCGGGGGCGCCCCGCCGGCAGGCCCGTTCGGAACGTGACGAGACCCGTGAACGACAGCCCTTCCCGCTCCGCGACAGCGTCCCGCGACATCGTGGTGATCGGTGCCGGCGCCGCCGGTCTGATGGCGGCGGCGGTTGCTGCAGCGCGTGGCCTGGATGTCGAACTTCTGGAGCACAACCGCGAGCCAGGCATGAAAATCCTGATCTCGGGCGGCGGGCGGTGCAATTTCACCAATCTGGATGTGCGGCCCGATCGCTTCGTGTCCCGCAACCCGCATTTCGCAAAATCGGCTCTGGCGCGTTTCACCCAGCACGACTTCATCGCCATGGTCGATGAGGCTGGCATCGCCTGGTACGAAAAGACCCTTGGCCAGCTGTTCTGTGACGGCGACCGCTCGGCCCGCAAGATCGTCGACATGCTGATGCACCGATGCCGATCGGCGGGCGCGAAGGTCCGAACCGGGGTAGGCGTGAAGGCGGTGCGCGGGCACGCACCGTTCGAAGTGCTGACCGATGCGGGCCCGCTGACCGCCCGTGCGGTCATCGTGGCCTGCGGCGGCAGTGCCATCCCCAAGCTGGGCGCCACGGACACGGCCCTGCAGATTGCGCGCGATTATGGACTCGGCGTCGTCGACGTGCGCCCGGCGCTGGTTCCGCTGACCCTTGGCGGGGCGGACCTCGAGATGGCCAGCATGTTGGCGGGGGTCGCCTTTCCCGTGCGGGCTTCAGCCGGGCGCCAGGTCTTCGACGAGGCGGCGCTGTTTACCCATCGGGGGCTTTCAGGTCCGGCCATCCTGCAGGTCAGCAGCTATTGGCGCCCCGGCCAGCCGATTCAGCTGGACCTGAGCGGCGCAAACCCGGCCATGCCTGTCCTGACCGAGCGCAAGCGGAGTGTCGGCGGGCGCGAGCCGGCAACGGTTCTGGGCGAGGCCCTGCCCCAGCGACTCGCCCATGCGCTTGCCGAACGCCTGCTGCCGCGCCGCCGCCTTGCGGACATCCGCGACGAAGATCTGCGGCGCGTGGACGCGCTGTTGTCGGAGTGGGTGCTGAACCCGGTCG
>DBAV01000125.1:0-145 GCA_002291875.1 Hyphomonadaceae bacterium UBA1001 | reverse complement strand
ACCGAGGGCTATGCCAAGGCCGAAGTGATGGCGGGCGGCGTCGATACCGCCGACCTGTCATCCAGGACGCTCGAGGCGCGGTCCTTGAAGGGACTGCATTTTGTCGGTGAGGCCTTGGACGTCACCGGCTGGCTGGGCGGCTACA
>DBAV01000147.1:6963-7087 GCA_002291875.1 Hyphomonadaceae bacterium UBA1001 | reverse complement strand
GTGCGGCTGGAGACCCTGGCCGACGGACAGGTGCACGCCTCGATCCAGGCCGAACGCGCCGAGACGCTGTCCATGCTGGCGCGCCAGCACCGCGAGATCGAGCGCGCGCTGGCCGAGGCGGGCG
>DBAV01000147.1:0-6632 GCA_002291875.1 Hyphomonadaceae bacterium UBA1001 | reverse complement strand
CGCGCGCTGGCCGAGGCGGGCGTCACGCTGGCGCGCGACGGGCTGGAGTTCTCGCTGTCCGACCAGGGTGGAGGCAGGGACGCCGAACGGGGCGGGCAGGGACTGGCCGGTGGCCGGGGCCTCGAGGCCTTTCGCGATACCGCCGCGCGCGCAGCCGAACCGATGCTCGCCATCGACACCCGTTGGGCCCGCGCCCGCGTCAACCTGATCGCCTGAGTCCCGGAGAGCGCGATGGACATCACCGCCGCCAGCACCACCGCCGCCAGTGCCGCAGGCGCGAATTCGCGCACGCAGCTGGCCTCGAACTATGAAACCTTCCTGACACTGCTGACCGCCCAGCTGCGCAACCAGGATCCGCTGTCGCCGATGAACTCGACCGAGTTCACCCAGCAGCTGGTGCAGTTTTCGAGCGTCGAGCAGCAGATTTCGACCAATGACCAGCTGCGCCAGCTGATCTCGATGCAGACCGCGGCGGCCAGCAATTCGGCCCTCGCATGGATCGGGCGCGGGGCGGTGGTGAACACCGACACCGCGCGGCTGGGACCGTCGGGCAATGTCGAATGGTCGGTCGAGGCCGCCGACAGCCGCCGGGTGCGCCTGGAGGTGCTGGACGCTTCGGGCCGTGTGGTGCGCTCGCTCGAGCGGCCGGCTGCCGAGGCGCGCACCTTCTCGTGGGACGGGCTGGGCGATCTGGGCGCACCCGTCGGATCAGCGGCCTATACCCTGCGCGCCAGCACCATTCCCGACGACGCTTCCGAGCCGCGTGTGCTGGCCGTCAGCCTGTCCACCCGCATCGACGGGGTGGATTTCGGCGGCGGCACCGCGCGCGTCACCACCCCGGCCGGCACCTTCGAGCTGGGCCGCATCGCCCGCATCTTCGAATGACCTCTGATCCCGTGCGCAGAAGCGCTTCCCCCGCCCTTGCACACCACCCATTGCCCAGGAGCACACGATGAGCATCACCACCGCCATGGCCGCCGGCGTTTCGGGCCTGCGCGCCAATTCCAGCGCGATGGCCGTGATTTCGGATAACATCGCGAACGTGAACACGGTCGGCTACAAGCGGTCGCTGACCGACTTCTCGGCCCTGGTGAACGCGCAGAACCGCGGCACCACGCACAATGCCGGGGGCGTGACGGCCACCACCCGCACCCTGGTCAGCGCGCAGGGTTCGCTGAACCAGACCGCCAGCACCACCGACCTGGCCCTGTCGGGGCAGGGTTTCTTCGTGGTCGCCGAGGCAGGCGCCAACCTTCAGCCCGACGACACGCGCCTGTTCACGCGCGCGGGCAATTTCACCCCCGATGGCAATGGATTCCTGCGCAATGCAGGCGGGATGTACCTGCTGGGCTGGCCGGTCGACCCCACGACGGGGCTGGCCACGGTGTCGGCCACGGACCTGTCGCGCCTCCAGCCGATCTCGACCTCGGGTGTGGGGGCGATTGCGGACGCCACCACCACCATCGGCGTGAACGCGAACCTCTCATCGATCCAGCCGGCCCATGGCGGTGCCTACGCGGCCGGGGACCTGGCGGCGGGCACGGTGGTGCCGCACTTCGAGCGCCCCTTCCAGGTCTATGACAGCCAGGGCGGCCTGCGCACCATGACGCTGGGCTTTCTGAAGACCGGCCCCAACACCTGGGCAGTCGAGGCCTATGTGCGGCCGGCCACCGACGTCACCCCTGCCAACGGGCTGGTCGGCAGCTTCAACATGACCTTCGACGCCAACGGCAATTTCCTGACGCCGAGCGCGCCGACCGTCTCGATCCCGTGGACGGCGGCCCTGGGCGTGGTCACGCCGCAACCGGTGGCGCTGGACTTCGACGGTGCCAGCGGGGTGGGCGGCATGACCCAGTTCGCCTCGGGCTCGGTGCTGATCTCGACCAATTCGGACGGCGTGCCGCCCGGCACGGTCGAGCGCGTCAGCGTCGGCACCGATGGGGTCATCACCGGACTGTTCTCGAACGGGCTGGCACGGCCGCTGTGGCGCATCCCGATCGCCACCTTTGTCAATCCCGACGGAATGACCGCCGAGCGCGGCGGCACCTTCCGGCCCACGCTGGACAGCGGGCAGCTGGTGCTGAACCCGGCGGGCGAAGGTCAGGCGGGCCGCATCCAGGCGGGTTCGCTGGAGGCCTCGACCGTGGACCTGGCCACCGAATTCACCGGCCTGATCACCACCCAGCGCGCCTATTCGGCGGCTTCGCGGATCATCACCACGGCTGACGAGATGCTGGCCGAGCTGATCCAGATCAAGCGATGAGGCCTGGCGCAAGGCGTTGATTTTGGTTCAGCAAGTAGACTGAGTACGGGTGTCCTGTTTTGGGAAACGTTCAGTGTAAATTTACCCGCGCTCTTGGCGGCTTTATTAAGGGGTGCTGGCGTATGGATACTCCAATAAAGGAGGTTCCGCGTCATGCAGAAGCAAGAACGCACGGAGCGCAGGGTGATGGGTCCGATGGGTGATCCGGTGACGCTCGAGACACTCGAGGCGTGGGGTCGCGTGCCGCGCGGCCAGCTGCGCTGGGTGGCCAGGCGCAAGGCCGAGCTGGTGGCAGCGGTGCGGGGCGAGCTGATCTCGCTGACCGACGCCTGCAACCGGTTCGACCTGACCGAAGACGAGTTCCTGTCGTGGGAACGCGATCTCAAGCGTCATGGCGTGCCCGGCCTGCGCACCACGCGCATCATCCACTACAAGAACACCAAGCAGCGTGCGGGCCACGATTTCGACCTGGACCGGCCCATGAGCGAGGACGCCGCGCGTTTGCGCTCGCCGTCCGCCGAACCGGCCGTTCGCACGACAGCGCCGCGCCTGGTGCCCGAAGGCGCGCGCGGCCTGCAGCAGCGTGTGAACGCGCAGTATCCGGGTTCGGGCGACGACGACGCCTGATCCGTCCCTGCGGGTTCCACCGCGGGCAATGACGTGAGCTGACGTTACAGACCAGGGCAGCGCGCGGCCCATCCCCTCCCGGGCCTGCGCCTCACCGGGGCCGCACCGCCTTGCCCGTCCAGCGGGCGGGGCGGTGCGGTTCGCGTGTCACAGCTTCTTGTCGCGGTTCAGCCCGACCGAGAGCGCGAACGCCACCCCGGCCAGAATCACCATGATCGCGGTGCCGCCGAACGACACCAGCGGCAGCGGGATGCCGACCACCGGCATCAGGCCCATCACCATGCCCAGATTGATGAAGACATAGGTGGCCACCATCACGGTGATGCCCGCCATGGCATAGCGCGCGAAGGCGGCACGCGCGTTCAGCGTCAGGCTGACCATCATCGCCAGCAGCGCCGCATAGAGCGCCATGATCGAGGCCGCGCCCGGAAAGCCGGTTTCCTCGGCCACGGCGGCAAAGATGAAGTCGGTCTGTTTTTCGGGCAGGAAGTCGTTCTGGACCTGGCTGCCCTCCAGATAGCCGCGGCCCCAGAATCCGCCCGCCCCGATCGCGATCTTGGACTGGGCGATGTTGTAGCCCTCGCCCTGGGGGTCGTAGTCGGGATTGATGAAGGTCATCACCCGGTCACGCTGATAGTCGTGCATGCCGTAAAGGACATAGAGCGGGGTGGCGACCACCAGCACCGCCAGCGCCCCCACGATATAGCGCCAGGGCAGGCCGGCAAAGAAGATCAGCGCTCCGCCCGACGCCAGCAGCAACAGGCCTGTGCCCAGATTGGGCTGGTGGAACACCAGCGCCACCGGCAGCAGCGTCACGAGCAGCGGCACCACCACGATCAGCCAGAACCCCTTCCACCCATTCTCGATCGCGCGGTGGAAATAGTCGGCCAGCGCCAGCACCAGCGCCATCTTCATGATTTCCGAGGGCTGGATGGTCATGATCCCCAGATCCAGCCAGCGCTGGGCGCCCATTCGGGTGACCCCGACCACCTCGACCGCCACCAGCATCAGCAGCGACACCGCATAGGCCGGCCATGCCGCCGCCCGCCACCAGCGCAGCGGCACGAAAGCCAGCACCACCGCCACCACGAAGAACAGCACGATGCGTTCAGCGTGCTCGCCGGCCTCGCCGACCCAGCTGCCGCCATTGACCGAATACTGGAAGGCAATGCCGAAGGCGCACAGGCCCGCCACCACCAGCACCATCAGCCAGTTCAGCGAGAACAGCTTTTCGCGCAGCGTCATGCCGTGGTCCCCTGGGGCAGCACCAGGCGCTTCTGGTCGTCCAGCCGCGCAGGCGCCGCGCCCGCCACATCCAGCATGATCGCCTGGGCCAGGATGTCGCGCGCGATGGGGGCGGCGGCCTTCGAGCCCGAGCCGCCATGCTCGACCACCACCGAGATGGCATAGCGCGGCTTTTCGAAGGGCGCATACGCCACGAACAAGGCGTGGTCGCGCAGGTGCCAGGGCAGGTCCGCATTGGCGATCACCCCGCGCCGCCGCTCGGCCATGGTGATGATGCGGACCTGGGCCGTGCCGGTCTTGCCGGCCATCGTCACCCCCTCGATGCCCATGTCGCCCGAGCCGCGCGCAGTGCCCCCCCCCTCGTTCATGACGCCCCACATGCCCTTTTGCACAGGGGTCATGTGGTCGGCGGGAATGGCGATCTCGGGCAGGTCGATGCGGTTCAGCGGTGCCCCGCCCTCGCGGATCAGCTTGGGCCAGACAGGCAGCCCGCCATTGGCGAGGTGGCAGCTCATGACCGCAAGGTGCAGCGGCGAGGACAGGAGCGCCCCCTGGCCGATCGAATTGTTCAGTGTCTCGCCGCCCGACCACTGGCGGCCATAGCGCCGCTGATGCCACTCGAAATCGGGCACCAGCCCGCGCGATACCCCCGGCACACCCAGTTCATAGCGATGACCGAACCCGAAGGCGCGGGCGAATTTGGCGATCCGCTCCGGCCCGGCCTGCAGGCCCGCGACATAGAAATACACGTCGCACGACTGCTTGATGCCCTCGTGCATGTCCATCGGGCCGTGCCCGCGCCGCGACCAGCAGTGAAAGCGCCGTCCACCAAAGAAATAGAAGCCCGGGCAGTTGACCCGGAAGGAGGGGTCGAAGCCGGCGTCGAGCGCGGCCAGCGCGGTGACCATCTTGAAGGTCGAGCCGGGCGGATAGGTGCCGGTCAGCGCCTTGTGATAGAGCGGGCGGTGGTCGTCCTCGTTCAGCTCGCGGAAGATGCGCGAGGGAATGCCGTCGACGAACAGGTTGGGGTCGAAGCCCGGCGAGGAGGCGAGGCAATAGAGTTCGCCGGTTTCGGTGTCCATCACCACCGCCGAGGCGCTCTCGGTACCCATGCGCTCCATCGCATAGGTCTGCAGACGGGCGTCCAGCGTCAGGATGACCGGCTGGCCGGCCACCGGGTCGAGGTCGGCGATGGGCGCGCGTCCGGTGCGCCGGCCGTGCACGTCCACCTCGATCTTGACGCGGCCCGGCCGGCCCTGGAGGACCGCTTCGTTGGCGATCTCGACCCCGGTCTTGCCGATGCGCACCGAGGGGTCCTGGAGGAAGCGCGCATGGCCGTCATCACCGGCCTCGCGCGCGCGATCGACGTCGCGCTGGGAGGGCTTGGCGACATAACCGATGGGATGGGCAAAGGCGCGCGCATAGGGATAGGCCCGCACCATGCCGGTGTCGGTCGAAACGCCGGGCAGGTCCGTCAGGCGCAGCGACACGCGCGAGAAATCCTCCCACGAGTTGGCCTGCAGCAGGATTTCCTCGTGTGCGGCCTGGTCGACCCCGCGCTGCAGGCGCACGACGGTGGCGTCGGGCAGGTCCATCAGGATGCGCAGCATCTCGATGACATAACCGGCCTCGGCGCCCGCACGCTCGGGCAGGAAGAGCACCTGATAGTCGGGCTTGTTGGCAGCCAGTGCGACGCCGGTGCGGTCGGTGATCAGCCCGCGGGGAGCGGCGCGAAGGCGCAGGTCGAACTGGTTTTCCTCGGATGCCAGCCGAAGTGCCTCGCTCTCGACGGTCTGCAGCTGGACAAGGCGCATGGTCAGCCCGGCCCACACCGCGCCGCCCGCCCCTGCCACCAAGAGGGCACGGCGGTTGAAGTCGATGTCGGGTTTCAGGTCCCGCGTTCCCAACGTCGCTGCTCCATGCGCGTCTCGAAATACAGCCGTCCGAACACGGGGAAAAGCACCACCGTGGCGATCCAGCACAAAAGCACGTCCTCGACCGCGGGCGATCCGCCCACCGTCAGCAGCCGCGCGCCCAGCGCCGTCGCCAGCCCCAGCGCCGAAACCAGGGCGAACGAGAAGATCACGGGCCCGCCGGCCGAGCGGGCCAGATAGGGTGCGCCCAGGAAGGCAAAGAGATAGGCGGCCACGCCGGCAACCGCGCTGAGGCCCAGCGGCGCCCCCGAGAACAGGTCATACACAAGGCCCAGCGCGGCAACCCCGATCGCTGGCGCAATGCCGCCCACCGTGGCGCCCCAGCCCACCGCGGCCCACAGGAGGACCAGCGGCCAGGGCAAGGGCGGCAGGTCGCCGAACCAGGTCACCACCGGCAGCACCGCGCCGGCCGCCAGCACCACAAGGCCGGTCAGCCGGCGGACCGTGCGCAGTTCCAGATTGGTGCGCACCGCGTGCGAGCCGGTGCGCGTCATCCGAGCGTGGCCTGTGCGCGGTCCAGCACGCCGGCATCGGCGCCCGCCGCGGGGGCAGGCTGGGCAGCG
>DBAV01000232.1:5112-5635 GCA_002291875.1 Hyphomonadaceae bacterium UBA1001 | reverse complement strand
CGGACGCAGCCAGGGGTCGGGTCACGGGGTTCGTCACGGGGTTGGTCACGGGGCTCGTCACGGGGCGGACATCCTCGATGGATCGCAGGCAGGAAAAGGGGCGCGCGCATGACGCGCACGCCTTCATGGCGTCATCGCGGCCAGGTGTCGGCGATCGGCACCCGAACCTCGGTCTGGGTCGGCTGGATGCGTTCGGCCTCGAAAACCAGCCAGGTGATTCCCCCCACCAGCGCCACCGCCCCGGCAATCAGCCCCGGCACCAGGAGGTTGGGCCCCTCGCGGCGTCGTCCATAGGATCGCGAGAACCGCCGCCGTGCCATGACCACTCCTGGATTCGCGCCCCCCGCAGGGGCCGTTGCAAGCGGGGCCTATTCACTCCACAATGCGGGCGTTTTCCAGCACCGACTTCAGAGCGCCGCAAGTGGCGACGGTGTCGGCAGAGCCAGGGGCGTGTCATCGTGGCCGGAGCGCAGCGCAGGGCTGGGGACCGGCCACCACGCTTGCGGGATGGGTCCCCGATACC
>DBAV01000232.1:458-4778 GCA_002291875.1 Hyphomonadaceae bacterium UBA1001 | reverse complement strand
TGCGGGATGGGTCCCCGATACCGGTTCGCGGCGCTCACCGGTTCCGGGATGGCCGTGGCGTGGGGGTGGGGCATGCGTGAGCCGGCGCGCGCTGCGGAGGCCGGGGCGGCCGGGCGCTGGACGGCCCTGGGGCAGCGGATGTCGCGCCCGGTGGTGCTGGTCGGCATCATGGGCGTGGGCAAGACCACGGTGGGACGGCGGCTGGCCGAGGCGCTGCGCTGGCAGTTCGTCGATGCCGACGACGAGATCGAGCGCGCCGCCGGCCTGACCGTGGCCGAAATCTTTGCCCGCCATGGCGAGCCCGAATTCCGCCGCGGCGAGCGCGAGGTGATCGCGCGCCTGCTGCGCGAGGACCGGCACGTGGTGGCCACGGGCGGGGGCGCCTTTGTCGATCCGCTGACCCGCGCGCGCATCCGCGAGCGGGCGGTGTCGATCTGGCTGCGCGCGCCGCTGGACGTGCTGATGGCACGGGTCGCGCGCCGGGACGACCGACCGCTGTTGCGCACCGCCGACCCGCGCGCGACGCTGGAGGCCCTTCTCGCCAGCCGCACGCCGGCCTACGAGGAAGCCGACCTTTCGGTCGATTCCACCGCCGCGCCCCACGCTTCGACGGTGGCGACCATCCTGGCGGCGCTCGAGGACCACACCGCGCGATGATCGCCACCACCGATGCCCTTTCCATTCCGGTCGACCTGGGCAGACGCGGCTATGAGGTGGTGGTGGGCGCGGGCCTGCTGGAAACCGCCGGCGCGCGCATCGCCGCCCTGGGTGCACGCCGCGTGATGGTCGTCACCGACAGCATTGTGGACGGCCTGCATGGCGGGCGCCTGCGCGCGGGACTGGGTGCATTGGCGCGCGACGCCCCGCTGGTCCTGCCGCCGGGCGAGGGCCAGAAATCCTGGGAGGGCCTGCGCACCGTGTGCGAGGCGCTGATCGCCGCGCGTCTGGAACGGCGCGACATGGTGGTGGCGTTCGGCGGCGGAGTGGTCGGCGACCTGGCCGGCTTTGCCGCCGCGATCACGCTGCGGGGCCTGGATTTCATCCAGATCCCCACCGCCCTGCTGGCACAGGTGGATTCCTCGGTCGGCGGCAAGACCGCCATCGACACCGCGCTGGGCAAGAACCTGGTCGGCGCCTTTCACCAGCCGCGCCTGGTGCTGGCCGACACCACGACGCTGGCCACCCTGCCGCCGCGCGAGCGGGCTTGCGGGCTGGCCGAGACGGTCAAGTATGGCCTGATCGACGACCCCGCCCTTGCCGACTGGTGCGCCGACAACGCCCCGGCCCTGCGGGCGGGCGAGGCGCGCGTGCTGGAACAGGCCGTCGCCTTTGCCGTGCGCGCCAAGGCCCGCGTGGTGGCCGCCGACGAGCGCGAGGCCGGCGCACGCGCCCTTCTGAATCTTGGACACACATTCGGCCACGGCCTCGAGGCACTGGCCGGCATGGACGGCGCGCTGCTGCACGGCGAGGCGGTGGGCTGTGGCATGGCGATGGCCTTCCGCCTGTCCGCCCGGCTTGGCCTGTGCCCGCCCGACGACGCCCGGCGCGCCGCAGGGATCCTGGCGGCCCTGGGCCTGGAAACCGATCCGCGCCGCCTGCCCGGTGCCCCCTTTGACCCGCGCGACCTGCTGGCGGCCTTGCACCAGGACAAGAAGAACACCGCCGGCACGGTGACGCTGATCCTGCTGCGCGGAATCGGACAGGCCTTTGTCCAGCAGGGCGTGGACGACGGCCTCCTGCTGGACTTCCTGATGACGGAGACGGGCTGAGCCCATGGGCACCGCGCTTTTGGTCGCCGCCACGCTGATCGGCCTGCTGATCCTGCTGAACGCCTTTTTCTCGGTGGCCGAGACGTCACTGACGGCCGCGTCGCGCGCGCGCATGGCCCAGCTGTCCAAGGAGGGCGACCGGCGGGCCACGCGGGTGCTGGAACTGCTGGACGAGCGCGACCGCATGATCGGGGCGGTGCTGCTGGGCTCGAACGTCGCCACCATCGCGGCCTCGGCGATCGCCTCGTCGGTGTTCGACGACATGCTGGGGGCGCAGTGGGGGCCCTTGGTGGCGACGCTGGTGCTGACCCCGCTGCTGCTGGTGTTCGGCGAGGTGCTGCCCAAGACCGCCGCCATCGTCGCGGCCGACCCGATCGCACGGGTGGTGGTGCTGCCGGTGCGCTGGATGGTGCGCGCCTTCTCGCCCGTGCTGGCGGGGGTCACCTGGATGGTGCGGCGGATCCTGCGGCTGGGCGGCCTCGACGTGTCCGACGAGATCGACCCCTTTGCCGCGCGCGAGGAAATCCGCGGCGCTGTCGAACTGCACGCCGCCGAGGGCGGGGTGGGCACCGACGAGCGCGACATCCTGCGCGGGGCGCTGGACCTGCGCGAGCTGACGGTGGGCGACGTGATGATCCCCCACCGCGCCATCCGCATGATCGATGGCGACCTGCCGGCCCGCCAGATCCTGCAGGAGCTGCTGCGCACCAACCACACCCGCCTGCCGGTCTATCGCGGCACCGCCCAGGACATTGTCGGCGTGCTGCACGCGCGCGACCTGCTGCGCGAGGTCGAGGCCCATGACGGCCAGCTGGAAAAGATGCGCATCGACGCCATCCTGAAGGAGGCGTGGTTCGTGCCCGAGACCACCGTGCTCCAGACCCAGCTGGATGCCTTTCGCGCCCGCCGCCAGCACTTTGCCCTGGTGGTGGACGAATACGGCGTGGTGAAGGGCCTGATCACGCTCGAGGACATCCTCGAGGAAATCGTCGGCGACATCCGCGACGAGCACGATGCCGTGGTCGAGGGGGTCAAGGTCGGCCGCGACGGCGCCATCTATGCCGACGGCCATGTGCCGATCCGCGACCTCAACCGCATGATGGACTGGTCGCTGTCGGACGAGGAGGCGGTGACCATTGCCGGCTTCGTGCTGCACCACACCGGCATGGTGCCGGACTCGGGCGAGGTGTTCGACCTCGACGGGTTCAGCTTTCAGATCATGCGCGTCCACGAGAACGCCATCAAGCGCGTGCGCATCGTCCCGCCCCAGGAAGAGGGCTGAGGCCCCGCCCGCGCCCGTTCAGGCCGGCGCGGACCAGCGCGTCACGCGCGCGGCAAGGTCGGGGCGCTCGCGCTCGGGCTGGGTCTGGGTGGCGGTGCCGATGTGAAAGAAGCCGGCAATGCGCTCGCCCGCGGCCACCCCCTGCAGGCGCGCGGCGTCGGGATCCTGGGCCAGAGGCCCGGTCAGCCAGCACGCCCCCCAGCCCGACGCATGCGCCGCCATCAGCAGCTGGAGCCCCACCGCACCGGCCACCAGCTCCTGCTCCCAGACGGGGATTTTGGCGTGGGGCGCGGCGGTCGAGATCACCGCCACCACGCAGGGTGCGCGTGCCAGTCGCGCCCGTTCGGTGGCCAGTGCGTCCGCTGTCATCGCCGGATCGCGTGCCGCCAGGATGCCGGCCCAGGCGGCACCGAAATCGTGCCGGGCCTGGCCCTCCAGCACAACAAAGCGCACCGGGCCCAGCTTGCCATGGTCGGGCACGCGCAGGGCCAGCGCCAGCAGCGCGTCCAGCGCGCCCTGGTCGGGGCCCGGCTCGGCCAGGTGGATCACCTTGACCGAACGGCGCGTGGCCAGAAAATGCAGCACCTCGGGCATCAGGCGCGGGGCGGGCAGGGCCACCGGCACAGGGCCGGCATCGGCGCTCATGGCACCGGTTCCGGGGCGGCCACGACCGCGGCAGCCTCGCGCGCGGCGCGCAGTTCCGCGGCCCTGGCCTCGACCAGCGACACGATGTGATCGACCATCCCCTCGTTGGACTGCTTGTGGTCGGGGCGTCCGGCGACATAGACCATGCCCGCTCCCGCCCCGCCACCGGTGAAGCCGATGTCGGTCACCAGGGCTTCGCCCGGGCCGTTGACGACGCAGCCGATGATCGACAGGCTGATGGGCTCCAGCACATGCTTCAGCCGGTCCTCCAGCGTTTCGACCGTGCGGATGACGTCAAACCCCTGCCGCGCGCACGAGGGGCAGGCCACGATGTTCACCCCGCGATGGCGCAGGCCCAGCGATTTCAGGATGTCAAAGCCGACCTTGACCTCTTCCTCGGGCTCGGCCGACAGCGAGACGCGGATGGTGTCGCCGATCCCCGCCCACAGGAGGGCGCCCAGGCCGATCGCGCTCTTCACCGTGCCGGTGCGATACGCGCCCGCCTCGGTCACCCCCAGATGCAGCGGACAGTCCACCTGCTCGGCCAGCTGCTGATAGGCCGCCACCGTCATGAACACGTCCGACGCCTTCACGCTGATCTTGAAGTCGTGGAAGTCGTGATCC
>DBAV01000232.1:0-123 GCA_002291875.1 Hyphomonadaceae bacterium UBA1001 | reverse complement strand
GCAGGATGCGGGCATGGTCCAGCGCGCTCTCGACCATGGCGTCGGGACAGGGCTCGCCATACTTTTCCAGAAGGTCGGCTTCCAGCGAGCCGGCATTGACCCCGATGCGGATGGCGCAGCCAT
>DBAV01000163.1 GCA_002291875.1 Hyphomonadaceae bacterium UBA1001 | reverse complement strand
TCATCCCGGAACCGGTGAGCAAAGCGAACCGGTATCCGGGACCCAGCCCCGTAAGCGCGGTGGATAGGTCCCGGCTCTGCGCTGCGCTTCGGCCGGGATGACGGTTCTCTCTCTCACAACAACCGTCATCCCGGAACCGGTGAGCGCCCCGAACCCTTACGGCATGGCCACCCGCGTGTTCAGGCGGATGCCGAACGCCGCTTCGGGCGCGCGCGGCTGATCGAGCGCCTTCACCAGCGCGGTATCGAGGCCATAGATGTCCGGTGCCACCGAAAGCCCGCCCGCCGCGTCCGGTTCGGTGACCAGATAGACCAGCCACACCGGCACCGGGCTGGCCACCCGTACCCCGCGCTCGGCCCCGCCCGGCACGGTGGCCTCGGCGATGCGCGCATCGGTCCAGCCGCCGGTGTCCGCCAGCATCAGCCGGGCCAGGCGCAGCGGGTCCTGCACCCGCACACAGCCATGGCTCAGCGCGCGCATCTCGCGCCCGAACAGCTGACGGTTGGCGGTGTCGTGCAGGAAGATCGCCCACCGGTTGGTCAGCGGAAACTTCACCCGGCCCAGCGCATTGCGTTCGCCCGCGCGCTGGCGGACCGACCAGGCGAAACCGCTGCGGGTCAGGCTGGCGGGATCGACCGCCGTGGGGGGAACCGCCGTGCCGTCCGCGGCCACCAGCTCGAACCCCTGGGCCTCCATCGCGGCCGGGTCGGACCGCAGGCTGGGCAGCAATTCGTCCAGCGCAATGCGGCGCGGCGCGATCCAGGTCGGGTTGAACACCACCGAGCGGGCCACATCGACCAGCGAATTGGTGGTGGTGCGGGGGGCGCCCACAATGGCGGTGAAACGCTCGACGCGCCCATCGCCCAGGTGAAAGTCCAGCCGCTGGAACGGAATGCGCACCTCGATCCGGCGGCCCGGCACCTCTCGCGGCAGCCAGCGCCAGCGCTCGAGATCGGCGCGGATGGCCGTCAGCCGGCGCTCGCGCGCTGCCAGGGCCAAAGGGTCGTCCGGCGGGGTGGCCGCCAGCGCGCGCACCAGGGCGGCCTCCAGCGCGCGATAGTCCGGATGGGTCGGCAGCAGGCTGTCCAGCGTGCGCCCGATCGCCCAGGTGCCGCCCTGCACCGCTGCGCGCATCAGCGCGTCGGTGTCCGGCGCGGGCGGGGGGATCTGCCAGTTGCGGTCGACCTGTCGCGGTGACACCCGGCCGGCACCGAAATCCAGCGCCACGCGCCGGAACAGTTCGGCGGCCATGAAGTCCATCCGCGCGGCTTCGGCCAGGCGCTGGATCGAACCGGCCGGCAGGGCCGCCACCACCCCGCGCTGGATCTGCAGGGCCTCGACGCCCGGATCGGTGGCCATGCCGTGGGCCGGCGCCGTGCGGGCGGCCGCAATCAGCTCGGCCACCTGTGCGTCGCTCCAGCGCGGCAGAAGGTCCGGCTCGGCCTCGACGGCTGGCACGGCGGGCGCGGCGGGCTGTGTCGGGGCGGGTGTCTGACCCCAGGCGGGCGACACCCACAGCAGGCAGGTCAGGGCAAGGGTCAAAAGGCGCATGCCGCCGTCCCTACCACACTTCACCGCGATGCACCTTGTCGTCGGGGCGAAGGTGGAAGACTGCGCAGTTCGCGACCTCTCCGGCACCCCCCTCAACCCGGCCCGGTGCACCTTCTCCTCGGGGAGAAGGTCGGAGACTGCGCAGCAGGCTCCGGGTTGAGGGGATTCGCGAGAAAGCCTTGCGGATAGGCGGTCCACATTGCCAAGGCGGCACCTTCAGGACCACTCCGGCGCGCTCCCCTCAACCCGGATTTCGTGCCGAAATCCGACCTTCTCCCCGAGGAGAAGGTGGCGCAACGGGTTGAGGCGAATAGCGGGAAAGCCTTGCGGATAGGCGCACGGCTGTTGCTGCGCCCTGACGGTGTCTCCGAAGCGTTCCCCTCAACCCGGATTTCGCTTCGCAAAGTCCGACCTTCTCCTCCAGCAGAAGGTGTCCGCGTCGCAGTTACGGGGCCAGGAACCGAACGATGCGTGAATCCGCCAGCCCCCGCCGCGAGACCGGGGTTCAGGGGGTCAGCGGGTCGGGTTGGAGGACCATCTGGCCGTCGGGGCCGCGGATGGCGCGCAGTTCGACCCGGAAGATCAGGGCGGCGTTGACGGGGAAGTCCGGCGCCGGCGGTTCGGCGCCATAGGCCAGTTCGGCGGGGATGAAGAACTCGAACTCGGACCCCGGACGCATCAGCTGCAGCCCCTCGGTCCAGCCCGGAATCACCCCGCGCAGCGGAAACGAGATCGGCTGGCCGCGCTCATAGCTGGAATCGAAGATGGCGCCATTGATGAACCGCCCCTCATAGTCCACCAGCACGGTGTCGTCGGCGGTGGCGAGGCGCAGTTCGGGCGGGCCCTGGCGCACGATGCGGTATTGCAGGCCCGACGCGGTGACCTGGATGCCCGGCCGCTTGGCGTTTTCGGCCAGGAAGGCGCGCGAGGCCTCGGCCTGGTCGCCGGTGGGCGGGGTGGGACGCGCGGCCTCGGCGGTGGTGGACGCGGGCTGGGTCGCACCGGTCGCGGTGCCCGCTGCCGACCCCGGCGCAGGCTGGCACGCCGCCACCGCAAGCATGGCCGCCAGCACACAGGCGGTCGTAAGGGTCGGGCGTCGCGCGATCATGGCAGTCTCCGGGGCATGGAAAAGGGGGCATGGACAAGGGGGCGTCGTTCGGTGCCCCGGTTGGCCGCATCGCCCCCGCACGTCAAGGCGCGCGACCGTGTCAGGGGCGCGGGGCGGCCGCCCGGTCCGGCCCCGCCTCGACCGACTGGGCCTGGGGAGCGGTCACCATCTGCAGGGCGGCGCGCACTGTGGCGCCTGGCGGCATCGCGGTCAGCATCACCGTGGCGACCAGCGCGAACCGCAGCAGCACCATCGGATCCCCGTGCATGACACCCCCGCCTTCCCGCCGGCCCGCCAGCGGCCGCCAAACTGGCGTCACCGTGTGCCCTCTCCGCCTCGGGGCCAAGTGTGGCAATCCGGTGACACGTGGTGACGCACTCGGTTTTCAAGACCCTGCCGTCGCGGCAGTGCGTTGACACCCCCGATCACAAGTTCACGATGTCGATGTCTGCCGACGTGTCGGTTCATGTGAGCCGGTCGCCGCGGAGCAGGCCGGCGCGCGAGGGGCCCGACAGAGGCCTCCCACCGGCGGGGAGGAGAGAGCAGATGACCGACAAGCGCAGCACCGTGCGTGCGACGTCCGCGTTCCTGATGACCGGCGCGTCCATGATCGCCTTCATCGCCGGCGTGCCGGCCCTGGCCCAGGACACCTCGGACGCCGAGCGCGTCACCAACGAGATCGTCGTGACCGCCCAGCGCCGCGAGGAATCGATCCAGGAGGTGCCGATCGCCATCTCGGCCTTCGACGAGAGCCGGCTCGAGCGCCTCCAGATCAATGACGGCCAGGACCTGCAGCTGGCCATTCCCAACTTTCAATTCGCCAAGCAGAACTTCACCGGCTCGAACATCGCCATCCGCGGCATCGGCACCAAGCTGGTCGCCCAGTCGGCCGACCCCGCCGTCGGCATCCACATCAATGGCGCCCCCGTGGGGCAGACGCCGATCTTCGAAACCGAGTTCTTCGACGTCCAGCGCGTCGAGGTGCTGCGCGGCCCGCAGGGCACGCTGTATGGCCGCAATGCCTCGGCGGGCGTTCTGAACATCATCACCGCACCGGCCGAACTGGAGACGTTCGCGGCGCGCGCCGAGGGCACCTACGGAAATTTCAACACCGTACGCCTGTCGGGCATGCTGAACATCCCCGTGGCTGACAGCTTTGCGCTGAGGTTCGCGGGCTTCTCGCTGGATCGCGACGGGTTCACCGAAGACCTCACTTCGGGCAACGCGGTCGACGGGCGGGACATGTACTCGATCCGGGCGTCGGCCTTTGCCGAGCTTTCCGACAATGCCGATGCCGCCCTCATGGTGCAGTATTTCAGCGAGGACTCGAACCGCTCGCGCATCGGCAAGCAGCTGTGCACCGCCGACCTGCGCCCCTGGCCGTTCAGCCAGGGGTGTCAGGGCAATGTGCGCACCGGCTTTGGTGTGCTGAACACCTCGGCGACGCTGGGTGGTCTTGGCGCACTGATCTTCCCGGGGTTCGACCCCGACGGTCCTGGCCCGCTTCAGCCGACCCTGGTCTCGCCGGGGGTGAATGGCGGCAATCTGGGGATTGGCGGCGTCAATCCGCCCGACCTGCGGCAGGTTGCGCTGGCGGTGCAGCCGCTGCACGCCAATGACGACCTGGTCGCCACCCTGCTGTTCAATTACGACTTTGGCGACATCACCTTCTCGTCGGTCACGCTCGCCTCGCAGAACGAGGTGTTCTCGCGGGTGGACTACAATCAGGTGCGGCTGGGCGGGGTGTTCAACCGCACGGTCTTCACCCCCACAGGCACGTTCACGGGGCCGTTCACCGGCACCGCGAACACCCTGGTGACCTTCGACGAGAGCCAGTCCGAAGCCCGCCAGTGGAGCCAGGAATTCCGCCTGCTGTCGGGCTTTGACGGACCGTTCGACTTCACGCTGGGCACCATCTTCGGTTCGCTCGAGTCCAGCGGCTTCTACCGGGTCTATTCCAATTCGCTCGAAGCCATCGGCCTGGGGCTGGGCGTGCCCCAGTCGCAGTGGTTCTTTGAATCCGACACCGACAGCTACACGCTCGATTCGGTGGCCGTGATGGGCGAGGGCTATTGGTATGCCACCGACGACCTGCAATTCACCCTGGGGCTGCGCTGGACGGCGGACGACAAGGCCGTGGTCGATCGCCAGACCCTGCTCCAGCCGATCGAGCGTGACTCCGCCCCGCTCTCTCGCCGCGAGGCGCAGTTCGACGAGCTGACCGGCCGCTTCACCGTCGACTACCGGCTGGACACCGGGTTCACGGACTCGACCAACCTCTATGCGTCCTATGCGCGCGGCTACAAGGGCGGCGGCATCAACCCGCCGTTCGACCCCGCCTTGTTCCAGGGCGTGTCCAGCACGTTCGACCCCGAATTCATCAATGCCTATGAAATCGGCGCCAAGAACGTCCTGAACGACGGGCGCATCGTCGCGAACCTGGCCGCCTTCCGATATGATTACGAAGGCTATCAGATCTCGCGCATCGTCAACCGGACCTCGGTGAATGCCAATATCGACTCCACCGTCACGGGCCTCGAGGGCGAGTTCACCTGGGAGCCGGTGAACCGGCTGGTGTTCGACCTCAATATCGGCTGGCTGGACACCGAAGTGGGCGAATCCAGCCTGATCGACCCGGCCAATGTCGCGAACTCGAATCCGGCCTACACCAATGTCCAGGACGCGCTGCGCTGGAACCGCAACCTGGTCTTCTCGTCCGGCGGGGCCTTCCTCGGCACCTTCGGGGCCGGGGGGACGCTGACCACCCTGCCTGCCGGGGCGGTGGTGCGCCAGCCGACCGTGGCCGACCTTCTGGGCGCGAATGGCGGGGCTGCACAGGGCGCGGCCGGGGGCATCGTCGCAAACCCCGCTTTGGCGACCCTGGCCACCGCCGCCCAGTGCATCGTGCCGGTGGCGGCGGTGAACGCGATCGCGACGATCAATCCCGCGCTGCTGCCGTTCGCGTGTTCGCTGGCGCGCGGCTTTGGCGGCGATCCGCTGGCGGGCTCGGACGGCATTGCCCGCAATCTCGCGGGCAACAGCCTGCCCAACACGCCTGAATGGACCATCTCGTTCGGCGCACAGTACACGCTGGATCTGGGGCCGTCCTGGGCAGCGACCGTGCGGGGGGACGTCTATCACCAGGCCGAGAGCTTCTCGCGGATCTTCAACACCGCGGGCGATGCGCTGGACGCCTACACGATCGGGTCGGCGTCACTGCGCCTCGACAACGCCGAACACGGTTTTTACGTGAACCTGTTCGTGCGGAACCTGACCGACGAGAACGTCATCACCGACCTGTATCTGACCGATGCGTCGTCGGGCCTGTTCACCAACGCCTTCCTGCTCGAGCCGCGGACCTTCGGGATCACGGTGGGCAAGAGCTTCTGAGGGCCCACACACGCCCTGGGATGACGTTTGTTGAATGAAAAAGGGACCGTCATCCCGGACGCGCCACGGGCGCGATCCGGGACCCATCCCCAAAGGCGGTTCCAGTTATCGCAACAGCGCCGCTGGACCGTTGTTCTCAATCCCCACCCTCAATGGATGGGTCCCGGGTCCGATGCTGGCGCACCGGCCCGGGATGACGGTTGTCAAGTGGAAAAAAGAGGGCCGTCATCCCGGACGCGCCACGGGCGCGATCCGGCAACTGTGTCATGTGA
>DBAV01000027.1 GCA_002291875.1 Hyphomonadaceae bacterium UBA1001 | reverse complement strand
ACCGAACCGTTCGGTTCGATTTGTGGATCCTTGGGCGCGGCTGTGGGACGCGATGGTGAGGTCGGTGACGTGTCGGTGTCAGGCGGGCGGCCTTTGAGCGGATGACAGGCGTTGCCCGGAGGTTTGGCGTGGAGCCCCCCCTTGAAGACCCTTTCCCTGCCGGTGCGCCAGCCGCCGGTCACAACTGGAACACGTGCGACCTCAGGGCCTGAACACGGCGCGGATACAGCCATCTTCCTTGTGCTTGAACATCTTGTAGCCGCGGGCAGCGTCGTCCAGCGCGAAGACATGCGTCGCCAGCAGTTCGGGCGTCAGCGCGCCCTGTTCGGTGTAATCGATCAGCCTCGGAACATAGGCCTGGCCATGCTGCTGGGCCGCGCGCAGCGTCACGCCCTTGTTCATCAACACGCCCATCGGAAAATGGTCCATCATGCCATAGACGCCGAGGACGCAGATGCGGCCGCCCTTGCGGACGGCCTGCACGGCTTGGCGCAGTGCGATCCCCACATCCGTCTGCATCCTGGTGGCCTGCTTCAGGCGGTCGACCATATAGCCGGGGCCAAATCCGCCCGCCTCCATGCCCACCGCGTCGATGCAGGCGTCGGGTCCGCGTCCGCCGGTCATTTCCACCAGCGCTTCGACAATGTCAGGGACCTCGAGATAGTTCAGGGTCTCGCATCCCAGCCTCTCGGCCAGCGCGAGGCGCTCGGGGAAGCGATCGATGGCAATCACCCGCTCGGCGCCAAGGATGAAGGCTGATTGCTGAGCCATCAGGCCCACGCCTCCGCACCCCCAGACTGCCACGACATCGCCCGGCTCTACATCGCAGAGGTCGGCGCCCATGAAGCCGGTCGGGCAGGCGTCGGAGAGGAAAACCGCCTGCTCGTCGGAAATCGAGTCGGGCAGCACAAAGCAGTCATTGTCGGCGAACGGGACGCGCACGAAATTGGCGTGGGCGCCGGCATAGCCACCGAACGCATGGCTGTATCCATAGATGCCCGCGGTCGGAACACTGAGAGCGCCCTGCTGCAGCGCCGCGTGGGGATTGGTGTTGTCGCACAGGGAAAAAAGCCCTTTCGAGCAGTACCAGCACCCGCCGCAGACGATGAAGCTTGGAACGGTGACCCGCTGCCCCTTGCGGAGGCTGCGCACCGCACGCCCCGTCTCGACCACCTCGCCCATGAACTCGTGACCCAGAACGTCACCGGGCCGCATTGTGGGGATCAGCCCGTCAATCAGGTGCAGGTCCGACCCGCAGGTGGTCGAGGCGCGCACCTGGACGATCACATCGGTGTCGGCAACGATCTGCGGATCAGGAATGCGCTCGACCTTCAGGGAATTGATTCCGTTCCAGACCAGAGCGCGCATTGTCAGTTCCTTCCCAGGGGGTCGCCGCACGGGTGTCGGCCGCTTGCGGATCGTGTCCGCACGCTCAGTGGTGCCGCCGCCCCGATGCCAGCGGCTCGAGCCGGGGGATATCGCCGGTTTCGGCCAGCGCCCTGAACCTGGACATCACGTCCATCAGCGCCGAACGGGGCAACTGGCGCAGCAGGCCGGCGCCGAACACACCGGCCAGATGATCGGGATTGATCATGACGGTCACTTCGGTGCCGCGGTCACCGGGCGCAGGCCGGAAGACCACCTGGCCGCCGCTGGAAGGCAAAACGCTGCCTTCGGCAGACCACGCCAGGCGCTCGCCTTCCTCCTCGTCCGTCCAGCGCGTCACGAGCCGGGGGCTGCCCGGCGCGCGCAAGGTCCAGAGCAAATGCTCGCCATCGGGCACGATGGACGCGAAACGCGCCCAGATGGTTGCCTGGGTGCGGGGGTCGCGCCACAGCCGATGCAGGTCGAACGCATCACGCTGGATCGTGACCGATCGGGTCAGGGGCCGCGTGCCGGACCGCCGGGCCACCGCCCGGTCGTGCGGCCCCGCAAGGGCGGTGGCCGCGTGCAGGTCCAGTGCCATTCCGCCGATCCGGTGTGCCACCGACACCCCGCCCCCCCTTGCGCGGCGTGACGCAGCAGCATTGTGGCATCGAGCGCCAGCCTGGCCCATGTCCAGGGCTGTTTGCGGCGGGCGCTGAGCAGGCCAAAGCTGATCGCCATCTCGACCATGCCGAGCACCCGGCCACCCCGGCCGCGGCCCGGACGCACCACCCCGACCAGGCCCGAAACCATCGACATCAATCCCAGGCTGGGCAACACCACCGTGCCCAGCGACTGTTCCAGGGCATCCGGATTGGGGGTGTCACCCGCAAGAGTGCGCGGCGCACGCCCCCGTGCACCACGGTCCGGCCCGGTCTGGTCAGGCATGGGCCCGGGCTCGAGGGCACCGCCGCCGATGGGCGGTCGCGCCGGACGCGGCTCGACACCGAGGCCGCGGAATTGGGGGCCGCGCAGTTGGGGGCCGCGCAGTTGGGGTGGCGCGGCATCCTCTTGAACCGGTGTTGGTCGAGGGTCGCGCCCGGGCGGGGCACGAGGATCGGAAGGGGGCCTGCCGCCCATTGGGCCCGAGGCGGGACCTGCGTCATCCATCTGCGACGGCATGGTGCCTCTCCGCTGCACCCCCGGGCTGGCAACGCCGCGTGACTCCGAGCGTTCCCGCACAGTGCGACGTGCCCGGTGAAAAGCGTCGATCATCGCACCGAAGCGGCGGCGGGCGTGCCGCGATGCACGGCCGTGGCGTGTCACGAATGGGCGCGCCGATCCGCCACGCGCCGTCGATGCCTGCGCATAGTGTTCGGGGTCGTCATGGTCGGCTGACGCGCCCGCGCGCGTGGGCGAACACCCCGTTTTCACCGGCGACGCCTTCGCGAAACGGTCCTTTCTCGCGCCCGCGCGCGTGGGCGAGCACGCGCCTGCGCGTATTGGTCCGGTTCGTCATGGTTGGCTATTGCGGCCGCACGCGGGCGAACACACCCCACGTCAACACACCCCACGAAGCCATCGGACCGCCAGCGCACCTCAGGCGGTTCCGCCCGCACCTCCCCCGCACCCCTCCGCCCTGTCAGGACCCTCCGAGCATCGCGCAGCGTGGCCCCAGAATCGAACCGAACCGTTCGGCTCGATTTGCGCATCCTTGGGCCGGGCCGGGGGATCTGCGTCATCCATCTGCGACGGCATGGTGCCTCTTCGCTGCATCCTTGGCGTCTTCACCCATCGTTCGGGTTCTGGATTGGCAAGCGCGACGCGGACACCTTCTGGCGGACGAGAAGGTCGGATTTTACCTGCAAGAACCGGGTTGGGTGGGTCGCCGATCCTGCAGGAACCGAGGTCCGCGACGCGCCTGAACCGCCGAGTTTGCGCCAGCCCCTCAACCCATGTTTTGCAAGGCAAAACATGACCTTCTCCCCAAGGAGAAGGTGGCGACGCGCAGCCGTGGCGCGTCGCGAAGGGGCGTTGCCGGAGATGGTCGGGGCGGCGGGATTCGAACTCGCGGCCCCCTGCTCCCAAAGCAGGTGCTCTACCAGGCTGAGCTACACCCCGGGCCGAGCCGGGACTTAAGGGTGGGACGACGGCTTGTGAAGCCCCCATCCCACCCGCTCTCCAGTGTTCAGACCTTGTCGACCGCCCGCTTGGCGGCAGCCTTGGCATTGCCCGAGGCCTTCTGGACCTTGCCCTTGGCCACCTGCACGCGGCCTTCGGCGGCCAGGCGCGGATTGTCGACCGCCTTGCCGGTCGCCTTCTTGACATTGCCGGCCACCTCGTTGGCGGCACCCTTCACCTTGTCACCCATGCTGCTCATCGCGTGCTCCCGCGCTGGTCGAACGGCCCCATGCCGTCGCCTTGCGCGATGAACGCAGTGGGCTGCCGCGCGTTCCGGGCCGGGATTTCAGGGCGGCGGGGCGCCAAGGTCCATCAGGCGGACCGACCCTTCAAAGGGGGCCGCATCGTGACGGCGGACCGCCGTGACCGCGGCCAGCCCGTCGGCGCGAAACGCCAGGCTGGTCACAAAGCGGGCGTCCGCCGGCGTCTGGCCCAGGATCCGGCCGTCGGGCGCAAGGCGCATCAACACGCCCGCCCCATAGATCGCCACATGGATCGTGCCATCGGGCGCCATTTCCAGCCCGTCGGGGCCGGTCTCACGATACTGGCCCGTCGCCGCGGCCAGGGTCGGGCCAAGGTCCGCAAGCACCGAGCCCGCCCCCAGCCCGCCGTCGGCCATGACGGGAAACCGCCAGACCCGGCGCGCAAGATGCTCGCTGGCGAACAGCGTGCGGGTGCCCGGGTCGAACCATACGCCATTGGGATACCACAGGACCGGGCCCACGCGGACCGGCTGCGCACCGGGGGCCAGGTGCACCAGTCGCCCCTGGGGGGCGCTGTCGGCGCTGAACGGTCCGGGGTCCGAGAAGAACACCCCGCCCGCGCCATCACTGGTCACATCATTGGGATTGCTCAGCCGCACCCCGTCGGCATCGCGGTCGAAGCGCGCGGTGGGCTGGCCCCGGGCGTCCACGATGATGACTTCCGCCGAGAGGTGGCAGAGGATGGCGAACCCGCCGTCCGCGCCAATGGGGGCGATCGCGGTCGGCCCGCACCCGCGGCGCTGGAAGAAGGTGCGCGACTGTCCTGCCTCCAGCATGGTGATGCGATCGGCGCCCATTTCGGCGAAGTAGAGCCGCTTGCTTTGCCACAGCGGCCCTTCGGGATAGGACGCCGGCACACCCTGGCGCAGCACCCCATCGCCGTTCGCGCACGCCGGAACGCCCAGGATCACCGCCAGAGTGACCAGCAGGGCCCGCATTGCAGGCATCTCAGCCCGCATTCGGCGCAGAGGCGCCCGCCTGCGACGGCTCGGCGTGTGGACGGATGCGCAGCGCCATCAGCACCAGCCCGCACACCGCCAGCAGCACCGCATAGGCCAGCACGATCCGCGACACCGGCAGATGCGGCATCAGGACAAAGGTGGTGCCCAACGCCCCGATGATGTTTCCGAAGGTCGTGATGGCATACACCGACCCCACCGTGCGCCCGCCCTGGACCGCGTCCTGCAGCAAAAGGCGCACGCAGAAGGGCGAGAACATGCTCATCAGGCCGAACGGCACGAACACCAGCAGCATGGACGCCAGGATCGCGCCCAGCGCGGGGGACGCGATTTCCTCGACATCGGACAGAAAGCCCAGCACGGTCCGCGGCCCGCCGGACAGGGCATTTCCCGCCTCGTCGGTGAACACCGCGCCCGGCAGCAGCGGCGCCTGCAGCAAGGGCGGGACGGCCGCGAAATACACCGCCGCCACCAGCACGGCCATGCCCAGCAGCACCGACGAGCCTGTCCGGTCGGCCAGCACCCCGCCCGCATAATAGCCCGCCATCATCGCGAACATGGTGGTCGAGATCAGGGTGGACCACACCACGATGTCCGAGCCGAAGTTCGCGGCCAGCGGTCGCGAGATCAGCATCTGCAGCCCCATCAGGGCGACACCGATCAGAAAGCCCGCCAGCAGCAGAAGGCGGGTACGCGCAGGTGAGAGGGACAAGGGATCGGGGCTCCAGCGGGCCGGTCAGGGCTGACGCGCATTGTGGCGCTCGATGGCGCGCAGCGACTCCACCGGCGCAAAATCGTCGCGCAACACCTGCCCGCCTTCGGGTATCGCCGTGACGACGCGGCGGCGCGCCAGCATGGGGGCGATCGGATAGCGGAACCGGTGCCGCGCCTGCAGCGTGCCGGCGCGCTCGAGCAGGGCGGCCATGCGTCGGGGCGGGCCGTCATAGGCCACCGCCACGATGTTCCCGTCCGCCTCATAGGTGTCGACATTGGCGAACACCGATTTCAGCGTCGCAATGGCGGCCGGATACAGCATGGTTGTGGGTTCGATGTTCTGTGCCAGCACCCCGCCCGGGGCGAGGCGCGACTTTGCCAGGGCAAAGAATTCCTGCGTCATCAGGTGGAAGGGAACAAAGGTCCCGCGATAGGCATCGACGAAAATCAGGTCGTACGGCCCGCGCGCGCCGCGCAGATACATGCGCCCGTCGGCCTGGTGTGCCGACAGCGTGCCGCGTGGGTCAAAGCCGAAATGGGCGCGCGCCAGCCGGATCACTTCGGGGTCCAGCTCGACCGCCTCGATGCGCATCTGCGGCATGAAGCGATGCAGATAGGACGAGGTCCGCCCGCCCCCCAGTCCGATCTGGACCATTGCCCGCGTCTGGGCGGCATAGGCCAGCGACACCGCCATTAAGCGGGTATAGGGAACCGGCAGTTCGTTGGGATCGGCCGGATTGTACCTGGTTTCGGTGAACAGCCGGCGGTTGACGCCGAACAGCATGGTCACGAACGGTCCGTCACGCACCACGAAGATGGTGTTGTAGGGGCTGTCCACCCGCTCGATCAGGTTCGAGGGCGCCTGGGCATAGGCTGGCACCGCCAGGGTCATGGCGGCTGCCATCCCGCCGAACAGGGCACCGCGCCGGCTGGGGGGCGTCGGGATCGGGGGGCGCAGGAGGGTCATGCTTGATCGGGTCCGGACAGTCCTGAGGACGTGCTAACCAGCCCCGCACGGCAGGTCAAAGGCGCAATCATGGCGCATCTGACGATGTGGGCCCTCGCTAAGGCCCGTCGGCGGCGGCGGACGACATTACGCCGAATTCAGAATCTTCCGCTTGTGTTGGGCCGGTCCGGTGACATGATGGCCGCGTTGAAGGCGGATTGCCTTTGACAGGGCCAACGGTCCAGCGTCTCACGGGTGCGTAGAACGCCTCGAACCGCATTGCGGCGCGAGGAACGGCATGACGAATTCCTGCAGGACCGGATCCGATGGCGCCTCGAAACGAATGGGCACAGCGACGTGTCGCATTCTGCATGATGGTGTGTTTGTTGCGCTCGCGAATGGCCGCAGGCGTGGTGGTGGACGCATGGGCTGATCGCATGCACGGCGGCCCGGGGGCCCTGCTTGGGCGGCTGCGGGGGCCCTGCCCGGGCGGCTGACCGCCTGGTTTTTCCTGCAATGCCCGCCTCATGACCCGGTTATGGCGGCGGGCCGGACTGCACCTGCGGCCCTGTGTTCCGATCCTGTCGCGGCTCGAGACACGCTTGGGACGCAGGGACGTCGACGTTCCCGACACGTCGGGACCCGGGCCCGTCGCACTCCAGGCACGTCGGGACCCGGGCGTGTCGTCGCCCAGGCACGTCGCAAACCGGGCCCGTCGCGATCCAGGCGCGTCGGGACCCGGGCATGTTGGGGCCCAGGCGCGTCGTGACCCGGACACGTCGTGACTCAGGCACGTCGGGGCTCAGGAACGTCCGGGCTCGGGAACGTCGGGACCCAAGGCAAGTCGGGACCCAAGGCACATCGGGTCGCGGGCACGTTGAAGTGCGAGTCCCGTCGCGGGTCGGGGCCTCCCGTGCCGGCTCCGGCATGCCCCGCCCGCCGCACGCACGCGGTCACACGGCGCTGACCCTGCGTTGACGCAGCGCGCGGGGATGCCGACCTTGCGGATGGTGACGCCAATGCAGGAATGGCTGGGTGGATCGCCCGATCAGGAAAGGATCCGTCCGGTGGCACGCCCTAGGGGAGTCGAACCCCTCTTTTCAGGTTGAAAACCTGACGTCCTAACCGATAGACGAAGGGCGCGTCGGCCGGGATGCGCGACATAGACGCCAGCGGCTGTGGGTTCAAGCCCCCGCGTCACGCCCGACTGCACCGTGCACACGCCCCCGGCGTGCAGCGCCTGCCGGTCCGCGAACCCACGCTGCCCGCCCGGTCACGGCGCGGGCGGGTCATCCGGTTGCCGGCGACACGTCCTCGATCTCGCATTCGATACTGTGGCGCCCATTCCATTCGCTGCGCCGCAGGCGCCCCACGACATTGACCGGCGCACCGGAGAGCAACAGCGCCGCCAGGCCGCGTTCGCGTGCGCGAAAGGCCACCGCCCGCACCCGGCCGGTCGCGTCTTCCAGAACCACGCGAACATGCCCGCCGGACATTTCCTTGCCCCAGCCCCCTCGCACCCCGGTCAAGGCCAACAAGGGCTCGGCAAAGCCGGTTCCATAGGGCTCGAACCGGGCAAGGTCGTCCGCGAGGCTGTCGCCAAAGGCCGCGGCCGAGACCAGGGCGTCGATCTGGATGGTGCGGGCCGCCTCGCGCGCGTCGCTGACCGCATCGCCCAGCTGCAGCATCAGATGGGCGCGGAATGCGTCGAGGCCTTCCCACGCCACCGTCGCGCCGCACGCCATGGCATGGCCCCCGCCCGCCTGTGCCGCGCCCTCGGACGCCGCGCGGGCGACCGCGGTGCCGAGATCGACCCCCGGGATCGAGCGCCCCGA
>DBAV01000200.1 GCA_002291875.1 Hyphomonadaceae bacterium UBA1001 | reverse complement strand
CGCGCGGGGCTGGCCGACCCGAACCGGCCGATCGGCAGCTTTCTGTTCCTGGGGCCCACGGGGGTGGGCAAGACCGAGCTGACCAAGGCGCTGGCCGGCTTCCTGTTCGACGACGAGGCCGCGATCACGCGCCTGGACATGTCGGAATACATGGAAAAGCACTCGGTCAGCCGCATGATCGGCGCGCCGCCCGGTTATGTCGGCTATGACGAGGGGGGCGCGCTGACCGAGGCGGTGCGGCGCAGGCCCTATCAGGTGGTGCTGTTCGACGAGATCGAGAAGGCCCACCCGGACGTCTTCAATGTGCTGCTGCAGGTTCTCGACGAGGGCCGGCTGACCGACGGGCAGGGCCGCACGGTGGACTTCCGCAACACCATCCTGATCATGACCTCGAACCTGGGGGCCCACCACCTGGCCGGACAGCCCGAAGGCGCCGATGTCCGGGATGTCGAGACCGACGTGATGGACGAGGTGCGCGCGCATTTCCGGCCCGAATTCCTGAACCGGATCGACGAGACGATCCTGTTCCGCCGCCTCGGGCGCGCGGACATGGACCGCATCGTGCCGATCCAGATGGCCCGGCTCGAGCGGATGCTGGCCGACCGCCGCATCACGCTGGAGCTGGACGACGGGGCGCGCGAATGGCTGGCCAGGCGCGGCTATGACCCGGTGTATGGTGCACGTCCGCTCAAGCGGGTGATCCAGCGCGAGGTGCAGGACCCGCTGGCGCGGCTGCTGCTGGATGGCACGCTGCGCGACGGGGACCGCGTCGAGGTGCGCGCGTCGGGCGAAAACCTGACCTTCAACGGCATCGGCGCCACCCGCGAACGCCCCCGCGACGTGGCCGTCAACTGACCGTCCTTGTTCACAAAAAGGAACCGTCATCCCGGAACGGCTGAGCGCAGCGAAGACGTATCCGGGACCCATCCCCAGCGCTTGGGGCGGATTGAAAAAGGGCTGAGGGTCCGCGTTCGCAGATCACTTGCAGGGCATGGTGGATAGGCCCCGGTTCCCGCTGCGCGGGCCCGGGGTGACGGCTGGCGTATTGCTGGAAGCTGGAAGCGCGAGGCTGAACGCGGCGTCCGTTCCGGGCATGTGGCCCGGGCGCCGCACTGCCTTCAGTCAGCCGCCTTGGCGGCCTTGGCGGCGGCGCGTTCGGCGGCGACCTCGGACGCTTCTTCCTGCTCGGCGCGGCTGGCGGCCCGTTCGGCGATGCGGGCAGACTTGCCGCGGCGGTCGCGCAGGTAATACAGCTTGGCGCGGCGGGCCTTGCCGCGGCGCACCACCTCGATCGAGGCCAGCACCGGCGAATACAGCGGGAACACCCGCTCGACGCCCTCGCCGAAAGAGATCTTGCGGACGGTGAAGCTCTCGTTCAGGCCGCCGCCCGAGCGCGCGATGCACACGCCCTCATAGGCCTGCACGCGCTCGCGCTCGCCATCCTTGATGCGGACATTGACGCGCAGGGTGTCGCCGGGCTGGAACAGCGGGATGCGCTTGCCTTCGGTGACGCGCGCGGTCTCCTCGCGCGAGAGCTGTTCGATGATGTTCATGGCGGCGGCCCTTGGATGTCGCGGCAAGCCCGGCACGCGAAAGGTGCGCCCGGTGGCGCGCCCTCTCCCCGACCCGGTCTCGCGGAAGTCGCGCCCCATACGCGAGACGCGCGGCCTTGTCGAGCGCCCTTGTGCGCCCCGCCTTCATCAGGGCGACAGCGCCTCTGGCGGGAGGCGGAACGGGTTCAGCACTGTGGTGCCCAGATAGTCGCGCCCATGGTCGAGGTCCTCGGACAGCACGAGGTCGCAGCGCGCGCGCACCGCCGAGGACAGCATCAGCGCGTCCCACCACGAGGTCTGGAACCGGTCGTGCAGCGCCCACGCGATCGGCAGGTTGTCGGCGTCGAACGGCGCGGTCGCCAAAGACATCATGCCCTTGAGTTTCTGCCGGATGGCAAGCAGCTCAGGACCGCGGACCAACAGGCGGCACATCACCGAATAGGTTTCGGTCAGTCCCTGCACGCTCAGTACCATGCTCCCGCTGGTCTGAAGGGACCTCAGCCAGTCGCGCGCCCGACGGTGCTTGTCCGGCGTGCGGGTATCCATCGAGTGGATGATCACGTTCGAATCGACGAAGTGCATCACGATCGTTGATCTCGTCCTTTGTCAGACGGACTTCGTCATATCCCAGATCGACACCCGGGTGCGCCAGGAACCGTTCCAGGGCCGCACGTTGACGGGCACGCAGTTCGGGGTCGGGGCGGATGTTACGGTATTCGCCGAGGGCGCGGCCGACCCAGCGTGACACGCTCATCCCGAGCTTGGCGGCCTCGATGCGCACCCAGGCCAGGGTGTCGGCGTCCATGCTGATGGTGACGTTGGGCATGTCACGAACTTACGAACTCACGAACTTCGTGTCAAGGATTGTTCGCGCCCGACCGTCGCTCACGCGTGATCCGTTCGCGTTCGGCGCGCTTCCAGGCCGCGATGCGGGCATGGTCGCCCGAGAGCAGGATTTCGGGGATCACGCGCCCCTCCCATTCGCGCGGGCGGGTATAGAGGTCGTGCTCGAGCAGGCCGTCCTCGAAGCTCTCCTCCGTCAGGCTGGCGGCATTGCCCACCACGCCCGGCAGCAGGCGCGCGCACGCCTCGAGGATCAGCATGGCGGCCACCTCGCCGCCCGCCAGCACGGCCTCACCGACGCACACCTCGTTCAGGCCGCGCGCCTCGATCACCCGCTGGTCCAACCCTTCGAAGCGCCCGCACAGGATCACCAGCCCCGGCCCGTCCGCCCAGGCGCGTGCCTGGGCCTGTGTGAAGGGGCGCCCCCGCGGCGAGGGGTAGAGGCGCGGGCGGTCATCGGGCGGCAGGCTGTCCAGTGCGGCCGCCGCGATGTCGGGGCGGATCACCAGCCCGGCCCCGCCCCCAGCCGGGGTGTCGTCGACCGAACCATAGCGGTTGTCGGAAAAGGCGCGCAGGTCGACGGTGTCGAGGCTCCACGCACCCTGGCCCAGCCCGCGGCCAATCACCGAGAGCCCCAGCGTGCCGGGAAACGCCTCGGGGAACAGGGTCACGACACTGGCGCGCCAGCTCATCGCGGCCACCCCGCCAGAAGGCCCCGGACGGCGGTCACGAAGGCCAGGGGCTGGTCCAGCATGACGTGATGGGCAGCCTGGGGAATGGCGACCATGGGCGCCTGCGGCATGCGGGCCCGGATGTGCGCCAGGACCGGCGGTGTCATCAGGCGCGACTGCTCGCCCCACATGAAGGCCAGCGGGCAGCGTGCATGGCCCAGCGCCGAGCCCTCATGGTCGTCGAAATCAAAGCCCTGCCAGAGGAAGGGGTCGAACCGCCACTGCCAGCCGGCGGGGTGGTCGGGCCCGGCTTCGACCTGTTTCAGCGAACCGCGCGCGATATGGTCCAGCAGGAAGGCGTTGTCACAGCGCTGGCGCGGCGCCAGCCGAAAGCGCGCCAGCGCCGCGGCCTCGCTCGGATAGATGCGGTTCGGCCCCGTCCGCGACGGGGGGCCACGCTCGCCTTCGTCATGGCCGGGGGGATGGATGGGGGTGTCCACGATCACCGCCGCACCCAGCGTGTCGCCCGCGCGCACCGCGGCCGCCATCGCCACCGCCCCGCCAAAGCTGTGGGCGACCACCACCGGCCGCTGCGCCCGGTCCATCAGCCCCGCGGCGCGGGCGACCGCGATCACCTCGTCGGCGAACAGCTCCATGGTATAGCGCGACCGCCAGTCGGACTGCCCCATGCCCGAGAGCGAGAACCCCGCCACCGTCCAGGTGTCCGTAAAGAAGGGCGCGATGAAATCCCACCATCCGACATGCGCGCCATTGCCGTGCACCAGCACCAGGCCCGGCGCGTCCGGCCCCGGCCCCTGCCAGACCCGCGTGTCCAGGCGCGCCCCGTCCGACACCACCTGAAAGGCGTGCGCACGCCGGGCCAGCGCGGCGGCGAACCAGTCGGGCGCCGGAGGGCGCGCACCCGCAAGGCGGGCGAGGGGGGAATCGAGGTCGGGATCGTCCACGCGGACGCCATCGGCGGGGCTCATGACGGCGTTCATGTCCCACGGCAAAGGCGGGCTCAACCCGGCGCGTGTGATGGCGGGCTGCGCACGGCGTCCGGGGTGATGGATTTTGCACGGCTTATCCCTTATCTGTCGTCGCATCGCGCCGGCGCTCCGTGCGTCGCGCCTCCGGCCGGCCCCGCCCGGCGAGCATCCACAGGAGATTGCCACATAGGACGCAGACCCATGGCCGCGCAGGCACCCGTCAAGGACGGGCCGCGCGTGAATCAGGAAATCCGGGCCTTCCGGGTGCTGGTGATCGACGATGCCGGCGAAAAGCTGGGCGAGATGTCCATCCAGGAAGCGCTCGAGGTGGCGAACGAGGCGGGGCTGGACCTTGTCGAGGTCGCGCCCCAGGCGGTGCCACCCGTCTGCAAGGTGATGGACTATGGCAAGTTCAAGTTCGCCGAGCAGAAGAAGAAGGCCGAGGCGCGCAAGAATGCCAAGGCCGTCGAAATCAAGGAAATCAAGCTGCGCCCGATGATCGACGACCACGATCTGGGGGTGAAGACCCGCGCGATGGAGCGGTTCTTCGAGGAAGGCGACAAGGTCAAGGTGACCCTGCGCTTTCGCGGGCGCGAACTGGCCCACACCCACCTCGGCATGGAACTGCTCGAGCGCGTGCGCGTGCAGTTCGAACAGACCGCAAAGGTCGAGCAGGAGCCCCGTTTCGAGGGCCGCCAGGTGGTGATGGTTATGGCCCCGCGCGCGGGGTGAGGACGTGCTGGTCGCGATCCTGACCATTGCGGTGCTGGGCGTGCTGCTGGTGGCGCCACAGCTGTGGGTGCGCTCGGTGCTCAAGCGCCACGGCGTTGCGCGGCCCGAGTTCCGCGGCACGGGCGGCGAGCTGGCGCGCCACCTGCTGGACCAGGAGGGCCTGGTCGACGTCAAGGTCGAGGCCTGCGCGCCCGGCGCCGACCATTATGATCCCGAGGCGCGTGCGGTGCGGCTCAGCCCCGAGCACTTCGAGGGCCGCAGCGTGGCCGCCGTCACCATTGCCGCGCACGAGGTCGGCCACGCGCTTCAGCACCGCGACGGCGACCGGGCGCTGATGGCGCGCGTGACCTGGGCGCGCGACACGGTATGGGTGCGCCGCGTGGCCTTTGCCGTGCTGGCCAGCGCGCCGGTGATCGCCATCTTCGTGCGCTCGCCCCTGCTGTTCGCGCTGCAGCTGGCGGCGGGCGCCATGCTGCTGCTGGTCGAGGTGCTGATGCACGCGGTCACCCTGCCGACCGAGGTGGACGCCAGCTTTCGCCGCGCATTGCCGACGCTGCGCCGGGGCGGGTATCTGGACGATGCCGACATGCCCGCCGCACGCGAGGTGCTGCTGGCCGCAGCCATGACCTATGTGGCCGGCGCCCTGTGGTCGGCACTGAACGTGCTGCGCTGGCTGCGCTGACCCCCAGTGCTTCCGTCATCCCGGTTCCCGCTGCGCGCGCCCCGGATCAGGTTCGTTTCATTACAAAAAAGAGGGCCGTCATCCCGGAACGGCTGAGCGCAGCGAAGACGCATCCGGGACCCATCCCCTGCGCTGGGGCTGAAAGAAAAATGGCCGAGCTTCCGCGGTCTCAGATCACTTGCAGGGCACGCGGGATGGGCCCCGGTTCCCGCTGCGCGGGCCCGGGGTGACGGCCGTTCTTTTTTGGTTGAGGAAGAAAAGGAACCGTCACCCCGGAACGGCTGAGCGAAGCGAAGACGCATCCGGGACCCATCCATTGCGCTTGGACCGTCAAGACCACGGCCGTAGGCCTGCGTGGACGGTTCCGTTCCAGAGGGCCGCTTGCCCATGGGGGCGGGGTGGGCCACACCCGGTGACCATGCACCAGATCGATCCCCTTGAGCTGTTCCCCGGCGACTATCGCGCCGCCCGCGCCGCGTTTCTGGCGGCTGCGGCGGACGCCGGCTTCACCATCAGGTCGGAACGCCACCCCGGCGCGAACGGGCCGGGCGGGCATGACCTGCACATGGACATGGCGACCGCCGGCCCCGAGGGCGCGGACGCACTGGTGGTGATTTCCGGCACCCATGGGCCCGAGGGCCATTGCGGCTCGGGCATCCAGGCGGGCCTGCTGCGATCGGGCGCGGCGGCGGGGTGGGCGCAGGCAGGCCTGCGGGTGGTGCTGGTGCACGCCCACAACCCCTATGGCTTTGCCTGGAATACCCGCTTCAACGAGGAGAATATCGACCTGAACCGCAATTATGTGGCGGACTGGTCGGGCCCGCTGCCGGCCAATCCGGGCTATGACGCGCTGGCGCACGCCGCCGCGCCGCCGACGCGCGATGCGGCCACGCTGGAAGCTGCGCAGATCGCGCTGATGGAGTACACCCGCGATCATGGCTATCCCGCGCTCCAGCATGCGATGACGGCCGGGCAGTACCGCCACCCCCAGGGCATGTATTTCGGCGGCACGCGGTCCAGCTGGTCCCGGCTGACGCTGAAGGCGCTGCTGCGCGCCGCCGTTCAGGGCGCGCACCGGGTGGTGGTGGTGGACATGCACACCGGGCTGGGGCCCTCGGGCCATGGCGAGATCATCTGCTCGACCGTGCCGGGCACGCCGGCCCATGCGGGCCTGCAGGCGATCTGGGGCGACGAGATCCGCACCACCGCGGACGGCTCGTCGGTGTCGGCCGACCTCGAGGGGACGCTGGACGTGGCGCTGCGCCCCATGCTGGCCCCGGCGCAGGTGCACGCGGTGGCGCTGGAATTCGGCACCGAGGATCCGTTGACCGTGTTCCGCGCCACCCAGGCGTCCAGCTGGCTGCACGTGCACGGCGACCCCGAGGGTCCGGATGCAGGGGCGATCCGCGCCGAATGCCTGCGCGCCTTCTTCACCGACACCCCCGAATGGAAGCGGGCCGTGTGGACGCGCGGGCACGACGTCGTCGCGCGCGGGGCGGACTGGCTGCTGCACCGCTGAGCCGGAGCGCGGGCCTCCGTGC
>DBAV01000195.1 GCA_002291875.1 Hyphomonadaceae bacterium UBA1001 | reverse complement strand
CAAATGCAGCCGAGGCTCTAATCGCCGCTGGACCGCATCTCAGTGCCAGGTCAGTAGGCCTACTTGAGCGCAGAGGCATCGCAACAGCCTAGATTTTTCTACTGATCGTCTAGGGTGTAGGCCTACTTGAGCGCAGAGGCATCGCAACAGCCTAGATTTTTCTACCTCCGCGCCGGACTAGCCGCGCCTTCCATGATGACGGAACAATCAGATGGACACCAAGACGGTCGGCTAGCCAATTCCCACTCTCCACCGCCGCTCTTCGGCTAAGCAGTTCTGAGTGGAAACGTATCTCATGATTCCCACTTGACCTAAGGCGCACCACAAAACCCGGCGAAAACGCATTTTCGGACTCCCAGATTTCAACATAGCAGTCAGTGTGCGTCGTCATCTCAACATTCCCCTACTTTCAGAATCAGGCCTTAACCCTTCGTACCGCAAATGTTCCGTCTGGTCTAGAGAGGTGCAATATACCAGATCTAGCAACACAGGCCGTGCCCTCACGGCTTGGCGGGGGGCAGCGTGAAGTCTATGGGGCGCTGGGGCGCGAGCGCCGCCCAACCGATCGGGGACCGCCGCGTTGAAGACCTATCTCGAGTTCGAAAAGCCGCTGGCCGAGATCGAGGCCAAGATCGAGGAGCTGTCCGCGCTGGCGGCGGCGCAGGGGCGCACCGAGCTGGGCGCTGAACTGACGCGCCTGAAGCAGAAGGCGCAAAAGGAACTCGAGGAAACCTACGCCGCGCTCGAGCCGTGGCAGAAGACCCAGGTGGCGCGCCACCCCGAGCGGCCCCGCTATCGCGACTATGTGGCGGGCCTGATCACCGACTACACCGAGCTGTCGGGTGACAGGAAGGCGGGCGAGGACGCTGCCATCCTGACCGGACTGGGCCGGTTCCGCGGCCGCCCCGTCGCCGTGATCGGCCACGAAAAGGGCGCCAACACCACCGAGCGCCTCAAGCACAATTTCGGCATGGCGCGGCCCGAGGGCTATCGCAAGGCGGTGCGGGTGATGGACCTGGCCGACCGCTTCGGCCTGCCCGTGCTCAGCTTCGTGGACACTGCGGGCGCCTATCCGGGCATCGGTGCCGAGGAGCGCGGCCAGGCCGAGGCGATCGCGCGCGCCACCGAGCGCTGCCTTTCGCTGGGCGTGCCCATGGTGGCGGTGGTCACCGGCGAGGGGGGCTCGGGCGGGGCGATCGCGATCGCCGCGGGCAATCGGGTGCTGATGCTCGAGCACTCGATCTATTCGGTGATCTCGCCCGAGGGCGGGGCGTCCATCCTGTTCAAGGATGCCAGCCGGGCGCGTGACGTGGCGGCGGCCATGAAGATCACCGCCCAGGACCTTCTGGGGCTGGGCGTGATCGACGCCATCGTGCCCGAGCCGCTGGGCGGGGCGCACCGCGCGGGGGCATCCACCATCGAGGCGGTGGGCGAGGCCATCGACGCGGCCCTCGAGCCCTTGCTCGACCTCGCACCCGAAGACCTGATCCGCCAGCGGCGCGAGCGCTTCCTGGCCATTGGCCGCACCGAGGCAGGCGCTGTGCGCGGCAGCTGAAGACGGGTCAGGTTAGAACGGGGGCAGGCGTGCAGGATCGGGTGCTGGCGCTGGAAGGCGTGCGCAATTTCCGCGATTTCGGCGGCTGGCGGGGGCTGGACGGGGTGGCCGTGCGCACCGGCCGGCTGTTCCGCTCTGCCCATTTCCACGAGGCGACCGAGGCGGACATGGCGACGCTGGACGGCCTGGGCGCCGCCTTCATCGTCGACCTGCGTCGGCCGGGCGAGCGCGCCTTCCAGCCCAATCGCTGGCCCGGCGCACGCGTCGAACAGGTCACCTCGGACGAGGGCGAGGAGCGCGAGGCACCCCACATCGCCTTCCTGCGCAACGGCGACATGACCGAGGCCGGGGTGGACCGGTTCATGGTGGACCTCTATCGCGGCCTGCCGCACGAGGCGCGTCATGTGGCGCTGTTCTCCGGCTATTTCCGCCGGCTGGACGCCACCGACGCTGCGCCCTCGGTGGTGCATTGCGCCGCCGGCAAGGACCGCACCGGACTGTTGTGCGCGCTGACGCTGGACCTGCTGGGCGTGTCGCGCGAGGACGTGTTCACCGATTATCTGCTGACCAACACCGTCGCCCAGGTCGAGCGCAAGCTGCCGATGTGGCAGGCCTGGATCGAGGCGCAGGTGGGCCGCCACGTGCCGATCGAGGCGCTGCGCCCGTTTCTCGGGGTGCGGGCGGGCTATCTGGAGGCGGCGATCGCCGTCATCGAGGACCGCCATGGGTCGCTGGCCGGGTATCGCGAGGCTGTGCTGGGGGTGGACGCGGCCATGGCCGACCGCCTGCGCGCCGCACTGCTCGCGGAAGCAGACCCCGCCCCCAACCCCCTGGAAACCTGAAGATGAAAGGCGGGACCGGACCGCGGGCCTCCGTGCCCGCATGCTTCACGGCTGGGTTTTGCGGGCTCGGAGGCCCGCGCTCCGATTGTCACGCCCGCACCAAATCGTCGGCGTGGACCACCACGGGGCCGCCGTCCCAGCCCAGGGCAGCTTCGATCGCGTCGGAACGCAGCCCCACGATACGGGCGGCATCGATGGCCGCATAGGTGGCGAGGCCTCGGCCCACCACCGTGCCCATCGCGTCGCGCAGGACCACGAGGTCACCCGCGCCGAACCCGCCCTCGACGGCCCGCACGCCGGCCGCGAGCAGTGATTTACCAGCCCTCACCGCGCGTGCAGCCCCGTCGTCCACCACGAGTGCGCCGCGCGGCTGGAGCGCGCCGGCGATCCAGGCCTTGTAGGCGGCTTCGGGGGCTGCGGCGGGGGCGATCCGGGTGTGGCGCGCGCCGCTCGCCAGCAAGGCGAGCGCGTCGGGCGCGTCGCCCCGCGCGATCAGGGTGGCACAGCCCGCACTCGCCGCAATGCGGGCAGCCTCGAGCTTGGTGGCCATGCCGCCCGAGCCGACGCCCGCCTCGGTGTTGGCGGCGCCCGCCATGGCCAGGATATCGGGGGTCAGGGCCGCCACCTCCGGCAGATGGGACGCGCCAGGCTCGCGCCGCGGGTCGGCCGTATACAGACCGTCCACGTCCGACAGCAGCACCAGAACGTCCGCGCCGGTCATCTGGGCGACACGCGCGGCCAGGCGGTCATTGTCGCCGACACGGATTTCGTCGGTGGCGACGGTGTCGTTCTCGTTGACCACCGGCACCGCGCCGCAGGCCAGCAGCGCACGCAGCGTCCGCCGGGCGTTGAGGAAGGCCTGGCGCGCCTCGGTATCGGCGGCCGTCAGCAGCGCCTGCGCCGCCACCAGGCCGTGCGCCTCGAGCGCGCGCGACCAGCCGGCCATCAGCGCGGGCTGGCCGACGGCGGCGGCGGCCTGCTTTTCCTCGACCCTGAGGCGTCGCGACGGCGCATAGCCCAGGCGCCCGCGGCCCAGCGCCACCGCGCCCGAGGACACCAGCACGACCTGCGTTCCGCCGGTGCGCAGGGCGGCCACGTCCGACGCCACGCCGTCCAGCCTCTCGGTGCGGACCGCACCGCGTGCGGCGTCGGCCACCAGCGCCGAGCCCAGCTTGACCACGACACGGCGCGCGCCCGCCAGCGGCGCCTCGCGCACCGAGACGGCCGGGGCCGCCGGCGGCATCATGGCGACCACGGGGCCTGCGCAGCCTCGTCGGTGGGGGTGTCGCTTTCCATGTCCTGGTGGTCAGCGGGATCGCGCGCCGCCTCCTGCCGGACCAGCGCCTCCACCCGCTCGAGCACGGCGCGCACGCCTTCGCCCGACACGCCGGACACCAGGAGCGGCTTGCGGCGGGCGGCCCGGCGCAGCGCCTCGACCTTTTCGGCGCGCAGTTCGGGGCTGAGAGCGTCGGCCTTGTTCAGGCACAGGATTTCGGCCTTGTCCGCCAGTGCAGGATCGTACGCCTTGAGTTCGCGGCGCACGGTGCGCCAGGCGCCCGCGACATCGTCCTCGGTGGCGTCAACCAGGTGGATCAGGGCGCGGCACCGCTCGACATGGCCCAGGAACCGGTGTCCCAGGCCCGCGCCATCGGCCGCCCCCTCGATCAGCCCGGGAATGTCGGCCAGGACAAAGCGCCGGTCGGGCCCCAGGCTGACAACGCCCAGATGCGGATGCAGGGTGGTGAAGGGATAGTCGGCGACCTTTGGCGTCGCGGCCGAGACCGCGCGCAGGAACGTTGATTTGCCCGCATTGGGCAGGCCCACCAGCCCGGCGTCGGCGATCAGCTTGAGCCGCAGCCAGATCCAGCGTTCCTCGCCCGGCAGGCCGGGATTGGCGTGGCGCGGGGCCTGGTTCACCGGACCCTTGAAGTGGGCATTGCCGAACCCGCCATTGCCGCCGCGCGCCAGGCACACCTTCATGCCCTCGCGCTCGAGGTCGGCGATCAGGGTTTCTTCGTCTTCCTCGAAGACCTGTGTGCCGACAGGCACGCGCAGCACCACGTCCTGGCCGGCCGCGCCCGAACGGTTGCGGCCCATGCCGTGCACCCCCGTGCCGGCACGGAAATGCTGCTGGAAGCGATAGTCGATCAGGGTGTTCAGACCCTCGGCGGCTTCCAGCCAGACATCCCCGCCGCGCCCGCCATCCCCGCCATCGGGCCCACCGAAGGGGATGAACTTCTCGCGGCGGAAGGAAACGGCACCGCCGCCGCCATCGCCGGAGCGGACGAAAATCTTGGCCCTGTCGAGGAATTTCATGATGGCGTGGGCCCTAGCACGCCCGGCCAGTCGCGAACAGGCCACGGAGCGCGGGAGTGGGGGCCCGGTTCGTGCCTGAGCAAAGCGGGCCCGGCGGCCCGCACGTCTTCGGGGACGAGACGGGGATAGTGTTCGACGATCTGGGGAGTGGAAAGCCCGCGCGCGGCCTCACGCAGGATCTGTTCGACGCTGACGCGGGTCCCGCGGATCACTGGCTTGCCGCCCAGGATGTCGGGCTGTCGCTCTATCCGGGAATGCCACTCGTTCGTGCGTTGAACATAGCGCTTTCCCGGACGGCGCGCCATGCGGAAGCATTGTTGCACGGCACCACCGGCGGTCCGGAAACGGAAAAGGCCGGGCGTCGCCGCCCGGCCTCCCCTTGCTTCGCGATGGGCGAAACGACGTGGATCAGAAGTCCATGTCGCCCATGCCGCCCATGCCGCCGCCGGGCATGCCGCCAGCCGCGCCACCGGCGGGCTTCTTGGGGGCTTCGGCGATCGACGCTTCGGTGGTGATGATCAGCGAGGCAACCGACGCGGCGTCCTGCAGTGCGGTGCGCACCACCTTCACCGGGTCGATGATGCCAGCCTGCACCATGTCGACATACTCTTCGGTCTGGGCGTTGAAGCCATAGGCCGCCGACTTGGACTCGAGGATCTTCGAGACCACGATCGACCCTTCGACGCCCGCGTTCTCGACGATCTGGCGGATCGGCGCCTGCAGGGCCTTGCGCACGATCGCGATGCCCGCGTCCTCGTCGTCGTTCAGGCCCTTGACGTCGATGAACTTCGAGGCGCGCAGCAGGGCGACGCCGCCGCCCGGCACGATGCCTTCTTCCACCGCAGCGCGGGTGGCGTTCAGGGCGTCATCAACGCGGTCCTTGCGTTCCTTGACCTCGACCTCGGTGGCGCCGCCGACCTTGATCACCGCAACGCCGCCGGCCAGCTTGGCCAGGCGTTCCTGCAGCTTTTCGCGGTCATAGTCCGAGGTGGTGTCCTCGATCTGGCGCTTGATCTGGCCGATGCGGGCCTCGATTTCCTTCTTCTTGCCGGCGCCGTCGACCACGGTGGTGTCGTCCTTGCGGATGGTCACCTTCTTGGCGCGGCCCAGCATGTCGAGGGTCACGTTCTCGAGCTTGATGCCCAGGTCTTCCGAGATCACCTGGCCACCGGTCAGGATGGCGATGTCCTCGAGCATGGCCTTGCGGCGGTCACCAAAGCCCGGCGCCTTGACGGCCGCGACCTTCAGGCCGCCACGCAGCTTGTTGACGACCAGGGTGGCCAGGGCCTCGCCCTCGACGTCCTCGGCGATGATCAGCAGCGGGCGGCCGTTCTGGACCACCGCCTCGAGCACCGGCAGCATGGGCTGGAGCGAGGACAGCTTCTTTTCGAACAGCAGGATCACCGGCTCTTCGAGGACCGCTTCCATCTTGTCGGCGTTGGTGATGAAGTAGGGCGACAGGTAGCCGCGGTCGAACTGCATGCC
>DBAV01000082.1 GCA_002291875.1 Hyphomonadaceae bacterium UBA1001 | reverse complement strand
AGGACCCCGACAAGCGCGACTATGTCGTCTCGAACGCCCGCATCGAGGCGGCGGGCTTCCGCCCCGACGTGTCGATCGACGCCGGCATCGCCGAGCTGGTCAAGGGCTACAAGATGCTGCGCAACGGCGTCTTCACCAACGTCTGAGGCGCTCTGCATGGTCACTCCCCGCCCCATCGTGATCTTTGGCGCCGGCGGCTATGCCAAGTGCGTTGGTGATGCGGCGCAGGTGTCTGGTGCGTTCGATGTGGTCGCCTTCATCGATCGCGCGCCAGCGCCTGGGGCAACCCTACTCGGTCGACCCGTAATTGCCGAAACCGCGTATTTCTCGGGTGCGCAGTTCCCGCGTGCAGGCGTTGCGGCCATCGGAGACAATTTTGTGCGCATGCGGGTCGCTGCCACGATCCTCGAAGGCGCGCCCGACTTTCAGTTCGCTTCGGTGGTGCATCCGCGCGCCAGCATTGCCGGCTCGGCGCGTCTTGGTGGCGGCAGCGTGGTGCTGGCCGGTGCAGTCGTGAATGCGGATGCCGTCATTGGCCTGCACGCGACCCTCTGGTCCAATGCCGTCGTCGAGCACGACAACGTCCTGGGCAATGGCGTCACGCTTGCACCCGCGGCGGCACTTGGCGGTTCAGTGCGGATCGGCGACCGCACCTTTCTGGGCATGGGGTCGGTGGTGACTCAGGGTGTCGTCGTGGGCGCGGATTGCGTGGTCGGTGCTGGTGCGCTGGTCACGCGCGATGTCGACGACCTGAAACTCGCTGTCGGGGCGCCTGCCCGCGCGATCCGTACCCGCTCACCCGGCGACCCCTATCTCTAGGCCCGGGGTCGGAGCCCGGGCTTCCAGGCCCGGCCCGCGAACGCTGCGCCCTCACGGCCTCTCTCCCACCCTCCCCTCAACCCGGATTTCGTGCCGAAATCCGACCTTCTCCCCGAGGAGAAGGTAGGCGTCAGTGACCGATCCCGATGCCGGCGGGCCTTGCGACCATCCACACTGCCATCGCGATCATCATCAGGTTCTCGGTCAGGGACACAAAGCCCAGCGGGACCTTGCTGTCGCCCCCGACGCACGCGCACTTCAGCTCGCGCCGGTCGACATAGACCGCCTTGAACACCGACACCGCGCCCACCGTCCCGATGAACAGCGCGATCGGTACCGACAGCCACATCAGGGCACCGGCGATCATCAGCACCCCCGCCAGCCCCTCGGCAAACGGATAGATCCGCGCATAGGGAACCCAGCGGCGCGCCAGCAGGTCATAGTTCAGAAACATCGTCGCAAAGGCGTCGACATCCTTCAGCTTCTGCAGCGCCAGCACCACCATCGCGAACCCGACGAACCACTCGGCCGCGTGGACGGTCAGCAGCGCCCCCTGCGTGGCCCAACTGACCGCCAGCGCCATCAGCGCCGCCATCGCGAACAGCGCGATCACCGGCGTGTAGGTGACCGCGTTCCGGTCGCGCACCGCCAGGCCGAAATGCCGGCGCAGGTCGTCATAGCCGCCGATGCGCTGGCCGCCGATGAACACCTGGGGTGTGGTCTGAACCCCCAGCCGGGCCTTCAGCGCGTCGACCTCGGGCCGCGACACCAGGCGCCGATCCTCGACCGCAAAGCCCCTGCTGCGCAGCAGATGCAGGGCCTTGAGGCCCCAGGGGCACACATGGTGATCGATAACCATCCGGTACAGGACGGCGGATTTCCCGTCGTCGCCGTGGGCGGCCCCGGTCATGGTCGGGTGCCGGCCGGTGCGGCCTCCCGCGCGGCCAGCCAGGCACGCATCTGGGCGATCTCGCGTTCCTGGGCGGTGATCACCTCCTGGGCCAGTTGGCGGACCTCGGCGTCCTTGCCGTGCTCGAGCACGATGCGCGCCATCGCCACCGCCCCCTCATGGTGCGGGATCATGGCCCGCATGAAGTCCACATCGGCGTCGCCGGTGAAGGCCACATCCATGTCGCGGTGCATCCGCGCGTTCACCTCGCGGAAGGCCCGCGTCGAGGCCGTGTCCGAGGCCGACGCGGCGGGGGCGGCATGTCCGTGATGGTGCCCGTCCGTGGCGGCGGCGGGCGCCGGCGCGGCCGGGTTGGCGGCGGCCCCGCACCCGGCCAGCATCAGGGCAGCGGCGACGAAAATGGCGTGTTTCATGAGGGTGTCTCCCGGCGGGCCCGGCACATGCAGTGCCTGTTTCAACGCTTGACGCCGGGATCGGGCTTCCCATCATGGGAAGGTCAAGCGCCCATCTGCACATTCACCGGCTGGCGAGGTGACGGCATGAACATTTCCCAGGCCGCAGCGGCCTCTGGCATTTCGGCCAAGATGATCCGCCATTACGAGGCGATCGGCCTGATCCCCCCGGCCGGGCGCACGGCGGCAGGGTATCGCGCCTACACCGCGCGCGAGGTGCGCATCCTGGCCTTCATCCGCCGCGCCCGCGCGCTTGGCTTTCCCTTGCCCGAGATCAGGGCACTGCTGGCGCTGTGGTCCGATCGCGACCGCCACAGCGCCGACGTCAAGCGTCTGGCTGTCCAGCATATCGAACAGCTGGAGGCCAAGGCACGGATGCTGACCGAACTGGCCAGCACGCTGCGCACGCTGGCCGATGCCTGTTCGGGCGATGCACGTCCCGACTGCCCGATCATCGAGTCGCTGGTGAGCGGCGAGCGTCCCGCCTGACGGTGCCGGCCGCGCCGCTGGCGCCGATCAGGCGGCCGCGACCTTGCCGTGGCAGTGCTTGAACTTCTTGCCCGAACCGCAGGGACAGGGGGCATTGCGTGCCACGCGGCCCCAGGTCGACGGATCGTCCTGGCGGAAGCCGGGCGGTGGGCTCCAGGCCTCCTCGTCCATCTCGTTCTCGCCGGTCACCGGGTCGGTATGGATCTCGGTGGTTTCGACGATGCGCGGCGGGGGCACGACGGGGGCGGTCTCGCCTTCGACCTGCAGGCGCATGATCGCCCGCGTCACACCCGAGCGCAGGTCGAACAGCATCTGCTCGAACATCGAGAAGCATTCGGTCTTGAACTCGTTCAGCGGGTCACGCTGGGCATAGCCGCGCAGGTGAATGACCGAGCGCAGATGGTCGATGTTCGACAGGTGCTCGCGCCAGCGGTGGTCGATGATCTGCAGCAGGACCTGCTTTTCGATCCAGCGCATGCGTTCGGGGCCAAGCGCGGCGACCTTGGTCGCGGCCAGGCGGTCCGCCTCGGACAGCAGGCGTTCGCTGACCTCCTCGTTGGCGATGCCTTCCTCGGCAGCCCACGATCTGAAGTCCAGTTCCAGCCCGAAAATGTCGCGCACCTGCTCGTCCAGGCCCGCCACGTCCCACTGCTCGGCATAGGCCTTGGGCGGGAGAAACTTGTTCACCAGGTCCTCGACGACCTGATGGCGCATGTCCTTGACCACGCCCGACACGTCGTTGGACTGCATCAGTTCGATGCGCTGCTCGAACACGGCCTTGCGCTGGTCGTTGATGACGTCATCGAACTTCAGCAGGTTCTTGCGGATTTCGAAGTTGCGCTGCTCGACGCGCCGCTGCGAGGTTTCCAGAGCCTTGTTCATCCACGGATGGACGATGGCCTCGCCGTCCTGGATGCCCAGGCCCCGCATGATGGCGTCGAGGCGGTCGGCCGCGAAGATGCGCAGCAGGTCGTCTTCGAGACAGACATAGAATTTCGACTTGCCGGGGTCGCCCTGGCGTCCGGTCCGACCGCGCAGCTGGTTGTCGATCCGGCGGCTCTCGTGGCGCTCGGTGCCCAGGACATAAAGTCCGCCTGCGCCCAGCGCGACCTTCTTCTTTTCCTCGACATCGGCGGCGATGGCATCGCGAAGGGCGCGCACCTCGGCTTCCGAAGGCTCTGCGCCGCGCTCGGCCCGCAGCCGGGCCACCTCGTCACGCACCCGGAACTCGACATTGCCGCCCAGCTGGATGTCGGTGCCGCGGCCGGCCATGTTGGTGGCGATGGTGACGGCCCCCGGCACGCCGGCCTGGGCGACGATCGCGGCTTCCTGTTCGTGATAGCGCGCGTTCAGCACCAGATGCGGCACGCCCTTGTCGCGCAGCATGGCCGAGAGCTTTTCGGACTTGTCGATCGACACCGTGCCGACCAGCACGGGCTGGCGGCGGGCGTGGGTCTCCAGGATGTCGGTGATGATGGCGGCGTATTTCTCGGCCGCGGTGCGATAGACCTCGTCGTCGATGTCCTTGCGCTGGACCGGACGGTTGGTGGGGATTTCCGCCACCTCGAGGCCATAGATTTCCTGGAACTCGGACGCCTCGGTCGAGGCGGTGCCCGTCATCCCCGCCAGCTTCTTGTAGAGGCGGAAATAGTTCTGGAAGGTGATCGAGGCCAGCGTCTGGTTCTCGGGCTGGATTTCCGCGCCTTCCTTGGCCTCGATCGCCTGGTGCAGGCCCTCCGACAGCCGGCGCCCGGGCATCATGCGGCCGGTGAACTCGTCGATCAGGACGACTTCCTTGTCCTTGACGATGTATTCCTTGTCGCGATGGAACAGCTTGTGCGCCCGCAATGCCTGGTTGGCATGGTGCACGACGGCGACATTGCTGGGGTCGTAGAGCGCGCCTTCCAGCAGCTCGCGTTCCTGCAGCAATTCCTCGATGTGTTCCTGCCCGATCTCGGTGAACACCACCGACCGCTGCTTTTCGTCGATCTCGAAGTCTTCGGGCGCCAGCAGCGGGATCACCATGTCCACGCGGCGATAGAAATCGGACTTGTCCTCGGTCGGGCCCGAAATGATCAGCGGCGTGCGCGCCTCGTCGACCAGGATCGAGTCCACTTCGTCGACAATGGCGTAGAAATGCCCGCGCTGCACCATGTCCGGGAGCGCATACTTCATGTTGTCGCGCAGATAGTCGAACCCGAATTCGTTGTTGGTGCCATAGGTGATGTCGCAGGCATAGGCGGCGCGCCGCTCCTGGTCGTTCATCCCGTGCACGATGATGCCGGTGGTCAGTCCCAGGAACCGATACACCTGGCCCATCCATTCGGCGTCCCGGCGGGCCAGATAGTCGTTCACCGTGACGACATGCACGCCCTTGCCGACCAGGGCATTCAGATAGGTCGGCAGGGTGGCGACCAGGGTCTTGCCCTCGCCCGTGCGCATTTCGGCGATCGCGCCCGAGTGCAGCACCATGCCGCCCATCAGCTGCACGTCGAAGTGCCGCAGGCCCAGCGTCCGCTTGGACGCCTCGCGCACCGTGGCGAACGCCTCGGGCAGCAGGGAATCCAGCTTGGCGCCCGCCGCCAGCTTCTGTCGGAACTCGACCGTCTTGTTGCGCAGCGCCTCGTCCGACAGGGCCTCGAAGACGGGTTCGAGCGCGTTGATCCGCGCCACATTCCCCTTCATCGGGCGCACCTTGCGCTCGTTCACCGAACCGAACAGCTTTTTGGCCAGTCCCAGCATCGTCCGTTCCACTCCGCGTGCCGCGGACCCGGCCGCGCACCGCCACACTCGGGGGCACCGGTGGCCCGCATCAGGCGACATCGCGGCCACAACCGCACGATCGCATCCTGGCTGTCTGCAGTGCCGCCCCGGAATGCGGCCCCGCCCCTTCGTCCCCGGCGTCGCCGACGCCGCATCCGCGAGGGGCCGCCCGGGCCGGACCGCACGCTCGCCTGTGGGCGCGGCATGTTCCACCTGACCAAGACCCTCGACGATGCCCGGACCGACACGTAAGGACGCGCCCCGAGGGTGTCAATTCAACCCCGCTGCCGGGCTGGCAGGAGCCGGGAGTCCGACTTCGATGCGCAGGTCCTTGTCCTTCAAAGGTTTTTCCGTTCACCCGTCGGGCCTCAGGGGGCTGGCCGCGGCCGCCCTGGCGATCACGCTCGCAGGGTGTGGCGCGGATGTCGCGGTCACCAACCCCTTCGAGGAGCTGCTGGGCCAGCGTGCCGAGGAGGTCGTGGCGGCGCGCATCAACGGGCGGCCGATCACCGTCGCTGACGTTCAGGCCGAGGCGATCCGCAATGGCGAACTTCAGCCTGGCGAGGTGCTGGCGCCGGACTCGCCGCTGTTCGAACTGACGCTGGAGGCCATGATCGACCGCCGCCTGCTGTCCATCGAGGCCGAGGCCCAGGGCGTCGCCCGCGACCCCGACGTGATGCGCCTGATCGAGGCCGAGCGCGAGGGGATCCTTGGTTCGGAACTGATGCGCCGCCTTCAGGTCAGCGAGATCGACGAGGCGGCGGTGCTGCGCTTCTACCAGCAGCAGATCGCCGTTCTGGGCACCCAGGGCGACGAGGTGCAGTGGCGCCGCATCGTGGCACCCGACCAGGAAACCGCCCAGGCCGCACGCCTGCGCATCGAGCGGGGCGAGGATTTCGCCGTCGTCGCGCTGGAGGTCTCGACCGACCAGGAAACGCGCACCAATGGCGGCCAGCAGGAGCCATCCCTTCCGAACACCATGCCGCCGGTGATCGGGCGCGTGCTTCGCGAGAGCCCGATCGGCACGCTGGTCGGCCCCCTGCGGGACGATTTCGGCGCCTGGGTACTGGTGCGCGTCGATGCCCGCGGTCCGGCCGCGCAGAAATCGCTGGAAGAGATGCGCCCGGCCATCCTGGACGCCCTGGCATTCAACCTGATCCAGAACTCGATCCAGCGCGTGCGCAACACCGCGCGGATCGAGATCCTGATGGGGCCGGACGCCGGCACCAAGGGCGGACAGACGCGACCCCCGCCGATTGCGGCCCCCGCCCCGCCGCCCGAGCCGGCACC
>DBAV01000117.1 GCA_002291875.1 Hyphomonadaceae bacterium UBA1001 | reverse complement strand
CGCAAGCGCGACTTCATCAAGCTGCTGGGCGGCGACATGGTGGCTCCCTCCAAGCTCGAGGCGCTGCTGGTGGGCGAGCCCGAGATCGCCCAGGCCGTCGCCGCCGGCGAGGGGATGGCGGGGGTGGTGGCGCTGCTCGTCGCCGCCGAGGGCCAAGCCAACAGCCTCGCGGCGGCCGTGGCGCGCGTGAACGCGAAGCTCTCCCCCATCGAGCGCATTCGCCGCTGGGCCCCGGTGGCCGAGCCCTTCACCGTGGAGAACGGGCTGCTGACGCCCACCATGAAGGTGAAGCGGCGCATGGTGATCGAGCAGTATCGGGACACGCTGCAGGCGCTGGGCTGAAGGGCCCGGGCCGATCGCGCTGACCGGCGCGCATGCCGGGCATGAAACCCGCCTCGGCCTCATGCGCACGGTTTGGGCCAGACTTCGCCGGGCGCATGCTGCGGGCGCATGGCGCGCGGCGCGTCACCGCGCCGTCACGCATTCGCGAGGCGCACCTCGTCGCGCAGCACGGGGCGCAGCACGGGGTTGGCGGCGAGGTGGCGGAAGATCACCTCCCAGACCGGCGGGCCTTCGACACCCTCCGTCACCGCGCCCCACCCCGCGACCACATAGCGGCGCTGCGCCTCGATGGGCGCGCCGGTGCGGCTCAGCCGGAGGTCCTGGATGCGCCGGCCCGCCGCGGCCCGGACATCGAGCGCATAGGCGAGCCCCGCGCTGCGCACCATGTCGCCGCCCTGCTGGGCATAGGGGTCGGGGTTGTAGAGGTTGTCCGCCACATCCTCGAGCAGGGCGCGCAGCTGCTGGCCGGTCATCTCCACGCGATAGGCGGCCGGGTAGGTGATCGCGGTATGGGCGTACACGTCCTCGGCCGTGAGCGTGCTGCCGGCCGTGATGGAATATCCCCAGCGGAAGGCGGGCGAAAGCGCGATCTCGGCGTCGCGCTGCGTCCGGAGCGCGTCGCAGATCACCTCGTCCATCGTGCCGGCGAGGTTGCCGCGCCGCCACAGCGTGGTCTCCGTGCGCGCGACCGCGCGCTCCAGCTCCGCACGGAAGGGCGCGCGCAGCCGCTCGACCAGCGCCGCCGCCTCGGCATCGGGCCGCAAGGCCCGCGCGAAGACCGGAATCAACGCGTGGCGCCAGGCCCTGATGCCGTCGGGACCGATGTCGAGGTCGAGCCGCCCCACGAACTTGCCATGGCAGCCGGAAGCGAGGATCAGCGTGCGGCCCACCTGCACCGGCTTGGGCAGCGCGTCATGGGTGTGGCCGCCGAGGATCACGTCGATGCCCGGCACGCGCCCGGCCATCTTGCGGTCCACGCCGAACCCGTTGTGGGAGAGCAGCACCACGAGCCGCGCGCCCTCCGCCCGCGCCGCCTGGACCCGCTCGGCCAGCTTCTCCTCCTTGATGCCGAAGCTCCAGTCCGGGATCATCCAGCGCGGGTTGGCGATGGGCGTGTAGGGGAAGGCCTGGCCGATGACGGCAATCCGCACGCCGCCGCGCTCGAACAGCGCGGTGTGGGCGAAGACGTCCTCGTTCCACTCGCTGTCCTGCACATTGCCCGCGAGGAAGGGGCAGGGCAGCGCGCCCACCAGCGCCTTCACCCGGTCGGCGCCGTAGGTGAACTCGAAATGGCCGGTCGTGGCATCGGCGCCGAGCAGCTTCAGCGCCTCCACCATGTCGGCGCCTTTGGTTTGCAAGGCGGTCCAGGAGCCCTGGAGCGTGTCTCCGCCGTCGAGCAGCAGGGTGCGCCCGTCACGCTCGGCGCGGATGGCCCGCACGATGGTGGCGATGCGGTCGAGGCCGCCCATCGGCCCGAAGCGCCGTGCCAGGATGTCGAAATCGAGATCGGTGAGCGCATGGGCCATCGGGGTGCCGGCGGCGAGGCGGAAGTGGCGAAGCAGCGCCTCGCCCGTCAGGTGCGGCGGCTGGCCGCGCGCCGCGCCGACGCCGATGTTCGTCGACGGCTCGCGGAAATGCATCGGCAGAAGCTGCGCGTGCAGGTCCGAAAGATGCAGCAGCGTGACCTGGCCGAGCGGCGCGAAGCGCAGCAACTCCTCCTGCGAGGCGAGCCCCTGCGCCGCGGCGGGTCGGCCGGGATCCGCGGCCGCCAGGGCCGCGGCGGCCGCCATCAGGTCGCGCCGGGTGATCATGCTCGCCCTCCGTTCACGCGCGCCCGCCTGCCGGGGGGGGGTGGGAGGCGCCACCCTCCGCGGCCCGTGCGGCGCGTCCTCAGCGTCCGTGTCGCGCCGGGGATTGCCCGCGCCGCATCATACCATGCCCGCACGCGGCATGAAAGGTCGAGACGCCCGGGTGTGGCGGCCAGATGTCAGGGCGCCAGCTCGGCTGTCGCTGACAGGGTGGTCTGGGGGCAGGCGCCTGCCGCGCTCAAAGCGGCGGAAAACCTGGTGGAGCCAAGGGGAGTCGAACCCCTGACCTCTTGAATGCCATTCAAGCGCTCTCCCAACTGAGCTATGGCCCCCCAGGGAGTGGCCGGGCGTATAACGCTGGCGGCGCAGCCCCGCAACCCCACCCAAGGCGCGATGTTGCGTCCCGCCTTGGCGCGCGGCATCGGGCAAAATCCTGCAGGGCCCGATTTCGGCGCCGTGGGATCTGCTTTAGGTTCCGCCCCGACCAGCACCCGAGGAAAAGGCAACATGCGCAAGGTCTATCCCGACGCCACGGCGGCCCTGGCCGGCCTGCTGCGCGACGGCATGGTGATCCACTCCGGCGGCTTCGGCCTCTGCGGC
>DBAV01000170.1:1074-10130 GCA_002291875.1 Hyphomonadaceae bacterium UBA1001 | reverse complement strand
CTCGCCGCGCCCGGTCGGCAGCACCGGAAGCAGCTGTCGCGCCGCGGCGTTCAGCCAGCAGCGGCCGTCGGGATCGGACAGCACCACTGCCTGCGGCAACGCGTCCAGCAGCCCTGCCATTGTGCCAAGCCGTGCCGACCAGGCCGGCGGAGACAGCGTGGCGACCGTCATGCCGCGCGCGCCCGGCGGGGCTGGGACGTCATCCAGACCTCTGAGATGCTGGCAGCGACCTGCGCGGGGTCATCCGAGCGCAGCGCGCGGCTGCGTGCGTGCGGGCACGCCTCGATACCGGTTGTCTCCAAATGGTCGAATGCGGCCGCGAGGTGCTTTCGGAACATCCGCCCTCCGACAAGGCTGCCATGGTGGGTCAGGGACCGGTCGTGCTGGCGCAGCAGGGCCTCGCCGATTTCCTGCAGGGTGGGCGCGAGCGGCTCGCTGCTGACCGATTGTGCAAGACCCCCGGCCAGCCAGGGGCGCGCGACGGCCGCCCGTCCGATCATCACGCCCGCGGCGCCTGATGCCGCAAGGGCTGCGTTTGCGTCGCGCGCGCTGGCGACGTCGCCATTCACCAGCACCGGGACCCTGACCGCATCGACCACGGCAGCGACCCGTGTCCAGTCGGCCGTGCCTTTGTAGAATTGGGCCCGCGTACGGCCATGGATGGCAAATGCAGCAGCCCCCACCGATTCCAGCCGGCGCGCCAGGGCGGGAGCGCTCAGTTCGCCCTCATGCCAGCCCAGCCGCATCTTGACGCTCACCGGGACGGCGCCTGCCGCGCGCACCACCGCCTCGACCAACCGCGCCGCCAGGTCCGGCTCCTGCATGAGGGCCGCGCCGCACGCGCCCGAGACCACCCGCTTGGACGGGCATCCCATATTGATGTCGATCACCGCTGCATCGGCGTCGATCGCCCGGCGGGCGCCTTCGGCAAGGTCGACCGCCGACCGGCCCACCAGCTGGACCACCATCGGCACGCCCAGCGCTCCGTCCTGTGCCAGACGCCTGGACGCTTCCGCCTCGCCTTCCACAAGGCCAGCGCAGGCCACCATTTCGGTGACCACCCAGGGTGCGCCATTTTCGACGGCGCGTGCGCGAAACGCGAAGTCGGTCACGCCCGCCATCGGCGCGATCGCGATCCCCGCTGCAAACCGCACGCAGCCGACATCGACCGGACCGACCGCGGTCGGTGAAGGACATTGACCACTGACCGGTTGCACTTGCACACCACCCGAATACACGGTTCTTCCGCGACGATGCAAACACCGCGCCCCACCCCGCAAACCAGCCTCTTGCGCGATTGCGCCGCCGTCATCGTTGCGGCGGGTTCTGGATCCCGCATGGGCGAGGTGCCCAAGCAGTACCGCCTGCTGGATGGTCGTGCGGTCGTAGCCCACTCGGTGGCCGCCTTCGAGGTGCACCCCAGGTTCGGAACCATCATCGTGGTTGCCCCCCCCGGCGATACCGCGCGGATGAAGCAGGTGCTGGCGGGGCGCGCGGTGCAGGTCGTCGAGGGAGGCGCCACCCGCGCCGCCTCGGTGCGCGCGGGCGTTGCGGCCATTGGCGACGAGATGGCGCTGGCGTTCGTTCACGACGCCGCCCGTCCCGGGCTCGACCAGGGCATGCTGGACCTGCTGCTGCAGGCATTGGAGGGGGCGCCAGCGGCCTGCCCCGCACTGCCCGTGACCGATTCGCTGCGGCGCGTGCGCAACGCGCAAATTCATGAGCGGGTCGATCGCGATGGCGCAATGGCCGTGCAAACTCCGCAGGCCTTCCGCACCGCCGTGCTCCGATCCCTGCTTGCCACCGATCAGGAAGCCGAAGACGAGACCGCGCTGGCGATCGCAGCGGGCGTCGAGGTGTGCACCGTCCCCGGCAGCCCGCGCCTTATCAAGCTGACACACCCATCCGACCTGGAGCTCTGGCGCGCCATGCATTCAAGCCGCGAGGTCCGCACCGGGAGCGGCTTTGACGTCCACAGGCTGGTACCGGGCACGGGGCTGAGGCTCTGCGGTATCACCATCGAATGCGATTTCGCCTTCGAAGGACATTCGGACGCCGATGTCGGGCTGCATGCCCTGACCGATGCCCTCCTGGGTGCAATGGCCGAAGGCGACATCGGCCAGCATTTCCCGCCCAGCGACCCGCAATGGCGCGGTGCGGATTCGGCGCTCTTCGTTCGCCACGCCGCCGGCATGCTGGAGAGCCGCGGCGGACGCCTGGTGAACGCCGATCTGACCATCATCTGCGAGCGACCCAAGATCGGCCCGCACCGGGCCGCGATGCAAAGACGGGTCGCCGAGATCATGGGTGTCGATCCCGGACGTGTCAGCGTCAAGGCGACCACGACCGAGGGGCTGGGCTTTACCGGCCGCGGCGAGGGCCTGGCGGTGATGGCCAGCGTCAGCATCGAGTTGCCCGGCGGTCAGTTCATGCCCTGACGCTTGGCGATGATCGCGCCCAGCACATTGCTGTGGTCGTCGCTCCACGGCCGCTGGCCCAGGGCGCGTACCGGGCGCCAGCAGTCACGCTGTTCGTCGAACACGCAACGCTCGGTGTCGAAGAGGGCCAGTGCCTGCGCCGAGCGCGCCACGACGACCGCATCCGTCCCGAAATTGTAACCCGAACGGTCGCGTGCCGAGGTGGCGGTGAACTCGCGCACCAGCGCATGTGCGCCGATGGCGCCAATCACGTCGCCCGCCACCCCTTCCAGCGCCATCATGCGGTTCGACACGTGCAGGATGACGATTCCGCGTTCGGATATGCGCGACAGATAGATGCGCATGGCCTCCTGCGTCATCAGGTGCGTGGGCACCATGTCCGACGAGAACGCGTCGATCAGCAGCACATCAAAGGCGTTCTCGGGCTTTTGCTGAAGGGTGAGGCGCGCATCGCCCATGACCACCGGAGCTGTTGGCGTGCACAGCGCATGAAAGCTGAACACCGCCGGATCGAAGGCCAGGTCACGCACCGCCGGATCGATCTCGAAGAACGTCCAGCGCTCGCCCGGCCGGGCCCAGCAGGCACTCGCTCCGGTGCCCAGCCCCACGATCCCGACCCGTGCACCCGGCGTGCTGTCCTGGACGGCGCGGATGGCCCGGGCGATGGGCGTGGCCGGCCCATAATAGGCCATCGGCAGGCGCTCCTCGCCCGGACGGGTGGACTGAATGCCGTGGATGGTCGTGCCATGGTCTAGCCTGCGCAAGCCCTGGGCATCGTCCGTCACCCGCAGGACACCAAAAAAGCTGCGTTCCTGGGCGATGGGCTGGTCGGGACGACCCAGGGCGAACACCAGGGCCGCAAGCCCCGCGCCAATGCAGGCCAGGATGATGGGGCGCCCCGCAAGGGCAAGCCCTGCCAGGACCGCGCCAGCAATGACCGCGGGCCGGCCCCCGATGCCGCCCGTCGCGGACAACAGATCGGGAAACAAAAGCTGGACGCTGCCCACTGCCAGCAGGGCCAGCCCTGCCACGCCAGCGCCAATCCTTGCCCCGACGCGCCTTGCGGGCGTGCGGACCAGCAGCGCCAGGGCGAGCACCAGCAGGAGGGGATATTCGTGGACATCATCGAACACCACCGGGGCCAGCAGCGCCGTGATGGCCCCGCCGATCACCCCGCCCAAGGCAAGCCACAGGTAGAACTCGGTCAGGCGGGCCGCGGGTGGGCGCGCCGCCGCCAGCCGGCCGTGCAGCGCCGATGCGATGATGAAAAATCCCAGCAGGTGCAGCGACAGCGCCCACGTCCATTCAATGCCCGATCCGCGCAGCGGCGCCAGCAATACAAGCGCACACACGCCCGCACCCAGGCTGGCCCATGGCAGCAGGCGCGCCCGCTGATCGGCGAAGGCGAACACGAAGGTCAGCAGATAAAGCGCCAGCGGCACGACCCACAGAAGGGGCGCTGAGGCAATGTCGGCTGCGATATGGCCGGTCACCGCCAGCAGCAGGCCCGAGGGAACTGCTGCAAGCGCGGTCCACCTCAGCTTGGTCAGCCACGGAATGGGCGCTGCGGGGCTGGTTGCGTCCGCCACGGGCCGGGAGGAATGCGCCGGATGTGGCTGCCGCGATGCATAGAGCACCCCTGCCCCCAGCAGCGCCGCGAGGAAGCCGACAAAGACGGCGGACCACCATGCCACCTGCGCCGATGCACCCAGCATGGGCTCGACCAGCAGCGGATAGGCCGCCAGCGCCCCAAAGCTTCCAAGGTTTGAGGCGGCGTAGAGCACATAGGGGTTGTCCGAACCCGGGCGCTCCAGACCGGCATACCAATGCTGGACCAGAGGCGCGGTTGCAGACATCAAGAGGCACAGCGCGCCGATCGAGACCGCCATCGTACCGATCAGCCAGGCCACCGGCGCGGACGGATCGGGACTGCCCAGCCATGGGCTGACCACCGGCGGCAGGAACACCAGTGTGGAGAGCGCCAGCGCTGCATGCACGCCAACCTGCACCCTTCGCGAGGGCAGACGGCACAGCGCGAACGCATAGGCGTACCCGGCCAGCAGCATCGCCTGATAGAACACCATTGCGGTGTTCCACACCGACGGCGCACCGCCCAGGAGCGGGAGCGTCAGCTTTGCGAACATCGGCTGCAGCGTGAACAGGAGGGCTGCGGACAGCCCGATCGTCGCGGCGTAAAGCAGTACCACCACCACCCATCCCCCACCGGTGCGCCGGCCCGGACCAGCTGGCCCATCCATGCCCGAGGTGATCATGTTCGACGAGGGATTGCTGCACACCGCGCGCCTGCTGGTCGCCGACGCCGAACAGGCGCGCCTGCGCATCGTGACGGCCGAAAGCTGTACGGGCGGGCTGGTGGCGGCGCTGCTGACATCGGTGGCCGGCTCATCGGCCGTGTTCGAGCGCGGGTTCGTGACCTATTCCAACAGCGCGAAAACCGACCTTCTGGGCGTGCCGACCGACATGCTGCTCGACTGCGGGGCGGTCAGCGAGCCGGTGGCGCGTGCCATGGCCGAAGGGGCCCTGCGCGCGGCCAATGCCCACATCGCGATCTCGGTCACGGGGATTGCCGGGCCGGGCGGGGGTACCGCAACCAAGCCCGTGGGGCTGGTGCACTTTGCAAGCGCACGCGCCAACCGCCCCATCCTTCACCGGATGCAGATGTTCGGCCCGCTGGGGCGGTCGGAAATCCGCATGGCCAGCGTCGCGGTCGCGCTGGACATGCTACGCGGGCAGCTGTGAACCCGGAATGGCGCCTGGCGCGGCGGGGCTGGCGCGGCGGCGGGCCTCGGCCAGAAAGGCCGCGATGATCTTTTCGCTGGCGATGCGCGTGTTCGCACGCGCCAGGGCCTGAAGGATCGGATTGCGGAACTCGTAGGCCAGCTCGAACAGGATGCGGCACCCGTCGGGATGATCCTGGAACACCCAGCGGTTCGACAGGTGGCGGAACGGGCCGTCGACAAGCGACACCAGCACTGTCCGCTCGCCGGCCGAGGCCAGCACGCGGGTCGAAAACCGCTCGGACAGCCCCTTGAAGCCGACCTCGGCGGTGGCCACCCCGGCCCAGTCCGCGCCCTGGCGGAACTCGGTCTTGAGGTGCATCGAGCGCACCCACGGGATGAACTCGGGATAGCGCTTCACGTCGCTGACCAGCTCGAACATGGCCGCAGGCGTGAAGGCCACCACACGCTCAACGCGGACCGGCGTCATGACGCGCCTCCTTGGCCCTTGGCGGCAATACGCGCCGCCTTCAGCCGGGCAAAATCGTCACCGGCGTGATGCGACGAGCGGGTCAGGGGCGAGGCGGACACCATCAGAAAGCCCTTGGCGCGGGCGGCCACCGCATAGCCCTCGAATTCTTCGGGGGTGACGAAACGGTCGACGACGGCGTGCTTTCGTGTGGGCTGGAGATATTGCCCGATGGTGATGAAATCGATGCCGGCAGAGCGCATGTCGTCCATGACCTGCATGACTTCCTGACGGGTTTCGCCCAGGCCCACCATGATGCCGGACTTGGTGAACTGATCGGGCGCGCGCTCCTTCACGCGTTCGAGCAGGCGCAGGGAATGATAATAGCGTGCGCCTGGACGGATCGAGAGATAAAGCCGTGGCACGGTTTCCAGATTGTGGTTGAACACGTCCGGGGCCGCATCGATCACCCGTTCGGCGGCGCCCGCCTTGCGCAGGAAATCCGGGGTCAGCACCTCGACCGTGGTGCCGGGGCTTGCCGCCCTGATCGCCGCGATCGTGCGGGCGAAATGGTCTGCACCCCCGTCCTCGAGGTCGTCACGATCGACCGACGTGATGACCACATGGCTCAGGCCCATCCGCGCAACAGCATCACCCACACGTCGCGGCTCGTCATCGTCGAGCGGTGAGGGCAGCCCTGTCCGGACATTGCAGAACGAGCAGGCCCGGGTGCAGACCTCGCCCATGATCATCATGGTGGCGTGCTTCTGCGACCAGCATTCGGCGATGTTGGGACAGCCCGCCTCCTCGCAGACCGTCGTCAGGCGGTTTTCACGGACGATCGAAAGGGTCTGTGCATAGCCCGGACCGGACGGTGCGCGCACCCGGATCCATTCGGGCTTGCGCTGGATGGGGCTGTCCGGACGATTGCGCTTTTCGGGATGGCGCAGCTCGGACGGGGTTCTCGTGTCGAGCAGGGTCGGCATGGGATCGAGATGGCCTGCGTTGCGACGGCTGACAAGGACGGGTGACGAGGTGTCTCAGACGTGCAGCGCGCGCCCATAGGCCGCAAGCACGCTCTCATGCATCATTTCCGACAGGGTCGGGTGCGGGAAAACGGTGCGCATCAGGTCTTCCTCGGTGGTTTCCAGCTGCATCGCGATGGTGAAGCCCTGGATCAGCTCGGTCACTTCGGCGCCGACCAGATGCGCGCCCAGCAATTGCCCGGTCTGGGCGTCGAAGACGGTCTTCACCAGTCCCTCGGTGTCGCCCAGCGTGATGGCCTTGCCGTTCGCCACGAAGGGAAAGCGGCCAACCTTGACTTCATGTCCGGCGGCCACCGCGGCCGCTTCGGTCATGCCGACGCTGGCGATCTGGGGCATGGAATAGGTACAGCCTGGGATCAAAGGCCGTTCGTGGTGGCCGTCACCCTTGCCGGCGATCGCCTCGGCGCAGGCAATCCCTTCGTGCGAGGCCTTGTGTGCCAACCAGGGCGCGCCAGCCACGTCACCGATCGCATAGAGCCCTTCCACATTGGTCCGCCCGACCGGGTCGGTGGCGACATGGCCACGGTCGAGGGTTACCCCCAGGGCCTCAAGCCCCAGGCCCTCGATGTTCGCCACAATGCCGATGGCGACGATCACACGGTCCGCCGTCAGGGTGTGCTGGGCGCCCGTGCGGTCCTGCAAGTCGATCGTCACGCCGCTGGCGCCGACGGTGGTCCGCGTGACCCTGGCACCGGTGCGGAAGCGCATGCCCTGGCGCTCGAACGCCTTGCGGGCAAGCGCTGAAATCTCGGCGTCCTCGGCCGGCAGGATGGTGTCGAGCATCTCGACGACCTCGACCTTCGACCCCAGCGTGGCAAAGAAGCTGGCGAACTCGATCCCGATGGCGCCCGAGCCCACCACGACCAGGCGTTCGGGCACCTGGTCGGGCACCATCGCCTCACGCGCGGTCCAGATCGCGCCGCCATCGGGCACCAGGCCGACATCGGGGGCGGTGCGCGCGCGCGCACCGGTGGCCAGGATCACATGGCGGGCGGACAGCTCGCTGTCCTTGCCGTCAGCGGATCGCACGATGACGCGCGGAGCCGAGCTTGCCGGCTCGAGGCGCGCCTCACCGGCAATGACGGTCACGGCGTTCTTCTTCATCAGGAACTGCACGCCGCGAGAGAGTTGGCCGGCCACCTTGCGCGATCGCTCGACCATTGCCGGCAGGTCGATCCGCACCGGCCCGGTCTCGAGACCGAAGGATGAGGCGTGAGAGGCCAGATGGTGGACCTCGGCCGACCGCAGCAGGGCCTTGGTCGGTATGCATCCCCAGTTGAGGCACACCCCGCCCAGCTGCGCCCGTTCCACCAGCGCCACCTTCATCCCCAGTTGGGCGGCCCGGATTGCTGCGACATAGCCACCAGGCCCGCCACCGATCACCACGACATCAAGCTCGGACATCGAACTCCTCACGCAAAGAAGGGCCGTGCCCCGTCCAGCACGAACTGCGCGGCCAGCGCCGCCAGGATCACACCGAAAATGCGGGTGACGGTCGAGGCGATCGACGCCCCCATGAAACCCATCAGCCTGGCTGCGCCCAGCAGCATCGCCAGCGCGATCCCCAGACAGATCGCCATGGCCGCCAGCACGCTGATCTGCCCGCCCAGATTACCCTGCTGGTCGCCCATGGCCAGCATCACCGCCGCGATTGCGCCGGGCCCGGAAATCATCGGGATGGCAATGGGAAAGATCGAGATGTCCTCGAGGTGGCCGATCTCGCGCTCATGCGCCTTGACCTCCTCGACGCGCGCCTCGCGGCGCCGCGTGCGGGTCTCGAACACCATGTCCACCGCGATCAGGAACAGCAGAACCCCGCCTGCCACCCGGAAGGCATCCAGCGACACCCCCATGGCGCCCAGCAGGAACTGGCCACCGAACGCAAAGCCCAACAGTACCACGGTTGCGATGATGGTGGCACGGATCGCCATGCGGCGCGCATAGTCACGCGGGGCGTCCTGGACCAGCGAGGCAAAGACCGGCGCCACGCCGGGGCTGTCGATGACCACGAAGAGCGTCGCAAAGGCGGCAAGAAAGATTTCGGTGTCGAACAGCATCATGCCAGCATCGTCACCGGATCCTCGATGAAGCTGCGGAAGGCGCCCAGGAAGGCCGACCCGATCGCTCCATCGACGGCGCGGTGATCGCAGGTCAGCGTCACCGTCATCACGGTGGCGATCGCCAGCTGGTCGCCGCGCACCACCGGACGCTTTTCGCCGGCCCCCACCGACAGGATGCACGCCTGCGGCTCGTTGATGATCGAGGCGAACTGGCGGATTCCGAACATCCCGAGGTTCGAGATCGAGAAGGTGCCGCCCTGGTATTCCTCGGGGCGCAGACGGCGCGCGCGGGCGCGCTCGGCCAG
>DBAV01000170.1:0-753 GCA_002291875.1 Hyphomonadaceae bacterium UBA1001 | reverse complement strand
CGCGCGGGCGCGCTCGGCCAGGTCGGCGACCTCGGCAGAGATGTCGGCCAGTCCCTTGGTCTCGGCGGCCCGGACCACCGGGGTGATCAGCCCGCCCTCGATCGCCACGGCGACAGCGATGTCGGCGTGTGCGTGCAGCGCGATGCCGTCGGGCGTATAGGAGGCGTTCGCGGCCGGAACGCGGCGCAGGGCCAGGGCGCAGGCGCGGATGACGAAGTCATTGACGGAAACCTTCAGCCCGTCTGCCGCCAGCACCTGGTTCAGGCGCGCGCGGGCCGCCAGCAGGGTGTCGATCTCCAGATCAATCGTCAGCGGAAAGTGCGGAATGTCGCGGAAGCTCTCGGTCATCCGGCGCGCAATGGTGCGGCGCATGCCGTCCAGCGGCACGAGCCGATAGCTGCCCGGGGCATAGACCCGCGGGTCAAGGCCCGACGCGCGATCCGACGTTTCGAGTGGACGCGGCGCGGTCACGGCCAGTTCGCGACTCGTGGCCGCTGCCGGTGATATGCGGCCGGATGCGCCCTCGACGTCGCGGGCAACGATCCGCCCTTGCGGCCCGCTGCCGGTGACACCGGCCAGGTCCAACCCCGTCAGCTTTGCCAGACGCCGCGCCAGCGGTGAGGCCTTGATGCGCCCGCCCGCTCCACGGTCTGCCGCAGAGGTTGCGGGGCTGGTGACCTGTGCCTTTGGTGCAGGGGACGGCGTGCCGTGCGGGGCTTGCGCGGGGGCGGCAACCGGCGGCGGGGCTGCGGG
>DBAV01000016.1:1179-5041 GCA_002291875.1 Hyphomonadaceae bacterium UBA1001 | reverse complement strand
GGCGGCGCGGCGGCCACCGGGGGTGCTTGCTCGGCGGGGGTGCCGGCGGGACCGCAGGCCGCCACGACCGTGGTTGCGAAAAGCACGCTGGCTGCCAGGCCAAGTCGCAGGATCGATGACATTCGGTGGGTTCCTCAGGATTGCCTGCCCGGGGCGCCGGGCCGATCGGTCGAGGTGCATCTAACACCGTTCAGCCCTGTTTGAAGCGGCTTTCCGCCGCATCCCCGCCTGAGCTATGGTCGCACCCAGGGCGGGGGTGGAAAGCAGCAGGGCTATGCTGGATTTGCTCACGACACTGTTCGAACGCTTTCACGCGACCTTTCCGGGCATGCCTGACTGGGTGCCGCGCGCCATCGCGCTGGGGGTCGCACTGTTTGTGCTGGCGTGGGTGATCGGTCTCGTGCGCGGCTTCGTTGTCGGCCTGAGGGCGTCCGATGCGGCCCGCCGCGCGGTCACTGCGCTGGTTGCCGCACTGCCGGGCGAGCGGGCACCGCGGCCCCTGGCGCGGGACATGCGGCGACATGCCTCAAGACGTTTTGCCAGGGTGCTGAAGCGGCGCGCGAAGGTGCCTGTCCAGGCGCTCGAGCGGTTCTGGCTGGAGGCCGCGGCCTCCCCGCCCGAAGTGTCAGAGGTCGCGCGGCTGTCATTCGATCCGGACACGGTGGACCGGATCTGGCGCGAAACGCTGGCGCCGCAAGGCGATTCGAAACCGTCTGCCAAGGTGGGGGTTGTCGGGCTCGAGGGGCTGATGGCGATGGCCCTGGCCGACGCGCATGTGCTGCGGGCCTATGCCGCGTCCCATGCCGCCGAGACGCGGCGGCTGGTCGACCAGCTGCGCTCGGGGCGGTCGGCCGACGTGGTGCCGCTGCGTGCGGACCCGGGGCATGGCGGCGGCGGGCCGGATACCCTGGTTGCCACACCGGTTGCCGCGGCGGCGCCGGTCGCCGACTTTCCCCCGATGCCGCGCATGGCGCTGATCGCGCCGCCGACCGACGGTGCCGATGCCGACGTCTGGTCGGGGTATTTCGATACCGTCTATGCCACGGCCGAGCGGCATCTGCGGGCCGGAGATGCCGAAGGGGCGCTTGAGCTGGTCCGCGCGGCCGCCAACGAGGCGCGCCTCGAGCCCGCCGGAACGCCGGTGCATCCCGACCTCGCCGAGCCGGCGGCAACCATGCGCCGCGCCCGCGCCGCCCTTGCCCTGATCGACCCGCTGGCAGCGACCGGGGCGCTGGACGAGGCTCGTCGGCGCGCCGGCCAGGCGCTGGAGCTGAACTACTCATTGGCGCGGGCCCATGCGGGGACGACCTTGGGCCCCGAGTTCGCACGCGCGTTCGCCGAGGCAGGGCGGCGCGCCATCGCGCTGGCCGAGGCCGCAGACCGCGCGCGTGTCGCCAAGGCCCTGTTGCCGCCTGCGGCTGCCATCGACGCTGCCGGCCTGATCGAGGCGATCGCCGGGGCGGGTGTGTCGCTGGACGAGGTGGATGCCGAGGGTGACCTCGCGCTCAGCATCGCGCTCGACAGTCATGCGCGCGAAACCGTTCTGGCGCTGGTTCGCAATGGTGCCAGCCCGAATGCACAGGGAACCGGCGGGTTTTCACCCATGACCCTGATGGCCGAGCGCGGCGACCAGGCCAATCTGGCGCTGCTGGTCAAGGCCGGGGCTCATGTGGGCCAGATGGACGGCAATGGGCACAGCGCCCTCCATTTCGCGGTCCATCGCGGACATGCGGACTGTGTGCGCCTGCTGTTGTCGGCGGGTGCCGATCCGCGGCAGAAAACGAGGCAAGGGTTCGACGCCTTCGATATTGCGCGCGCACAGGGTCACGCCGGCCTGATCGAAGTGCTGCAGTCCGCCTCGGTGGCGGCCTGAGCGGGCGCAGCGCTCACCTCGCGCCGAGTAGCACCAGGATCGCGGCAAAGATCACCCCGAACTGGGCATTCATCCGGAAAATGCCCAACGCCGCTTCACGGCGTGCGGCCACCCGCGCCACCGACCATGCGCCCATGGCGAAAAACACGGCCCCGAGGGCCAGCGCCAGCGGCGGCCACATGGCCGAGAACAGCAACGCGGCGATGATCGCCATCGACGCCGTCAGGTAAAGGGCAACACAGGCCAGTGGCCATGCATCGCCGAACCGGCGCGCCGTCGACCTGACGCCCACCAGCGCGTCGTCCTCGACATCCTGCAACGCATAGATGGTGTCATAGGCCACCGTCCACGACACGAGGCCCGCATAGAGCAGGACCGCCGCGATACCGACTTCGCCCGCGCCCTGGGCGGCGCCGACCAGCGCACCCCAGCTGAAAGTCAGGCCCAGCCAGACCTGCGGCCACCAGGTGATCCGCTTCATCAGCGGGTAAAGCGCAACCAGCGGTATCGCCAGCAGCGCGACGATCTGTGCCTCGGGCCGCAATTGAAGAAGGACCACAAGGCCCACCGCGCATTGCGCCAGGGTCCACGCCAGGGCCGCGCGCATGCCGACCTGCCCCGACGCCAGCGGCCGGCCCGCGGTGCGTTCGACCCGCGCGTCGATGTCGCGGTCCAGCATGTCGTTCCAGGTGCAGCCAGCACCGCGCATCGCGATCGCCCCGAGCGTGAACAGCACGACCATCCATGCGTCGCCGGCCTGCCAGGGAGTGTCGATCCGCTCCAGCGCCAGACCACACCAGCAGGGCACAGCCAGAAGCCAGATCCCCGCGGGCCGGTCCCATCGCGCCAGGCGCGCATAGGGGCGCACGGCAAGCGGCAAGCGCTCGACGAACGAGTCCGGCGCCGCGTCGAGGGGTCTGGCTTCTGGGGGCATCGGTATGCACGTCGCTGGAGCGAATGGTGAAAGACGCTTGTCGGATCGGATGCGTGCGCGCAACAGGCGGCACAACGCCGCCCGCCGCCGCCGCCCCTCCGAGGACCGAACGCCCATGATCCCACGCTATGCCCGGCCCGAGATGACGGCGATCTGGACCGCGCAGACGCGCTACGCCATCTGGCTCGAGATCGAGACCCTGGCGATGGAGGCGATGGCAAAGGCGGGGCGCATCCCCGCCGAGGCGGCGGCAGCCTATCGGGCCCGCGGAGGCTTTGATGTCGAGCGGATCGACGCCATCGAACGCGAGGTCAAGCACGACGTCATCGCGTTCCTGACCTCGGTGGCCGAGCATGTGGGTGAGGAGGCGCGTTTTGCCCACATGGGGATGACGTCGTCGGACGTGTTGGACACCTGCCTGGCGGTTCAGCTGACGCGAGCCGCAGACCTGTTGTTGGGTGGCATCGACCGGCTCCTTGGCGCACTCGAACGGCGGGCGTTTGAACATCGCGACACCCCGACCATCGGTCGCAGCCACGGCATCCATGCCGAACCCACCACATTCGGGCTGAAGCTGGCCGGCTTCCACGCCGAGTTCCAGCGCGCGCGGGCGCGCCTGGTGGCCGCCCGCGCGGAAATTGCCACCTGCGCCATTTCGGGCCCCGTCGGCACCTTTGCCAGTGTCGAGCCGGACATCGAGGCCCATGTCGCTGCGGCCCTGGGACTGGCGGTCGAACCGGTATCGACGCAGGTGATTCCCCGCGATCGCCATGCGGCCTTTTTCTGCACGCTGGCGGTCATTGCCTCGTCCATCGAGCGGCTGGCCACCGAAGTCCGCCACCTCCAGCGCACCGAGGTTCTGGAGGCCGAAGAGCACTTCACGCCCGGCCAGAAGGGCAGCTCGGCCATGCCGCACAAGCGCAATCCGGTGCTGACCGAAAATCTTACCGGCCTGGCGCGCCTGGTGCGTTCGGCGGCCATTCCTGCCCTCGAGAATGTGGCGCTCTGGCACGAGCGCGACATCTCGCATTCGTCGGTCGAGCGGATGATCGGGC
>DBAV01000016.1:650-865 GCA_002291875.1 Hyphomonadaceae bacterium UBA1001 | reverse complement strand
TCTCGCATTCGTCGGTCGAGCGCGGGATTGCGCCCGACGCCACCATCCATCTGGATTTTGCGCTGCACAGGCTGGCCGGCGTGATCGAGACCCTGGTGATCTATCCGAAGGCCATGCAGGCCAATCTGGACAGGCTCCGCGGGCTGGTGTTTTCCCAGCGGGTCCTGATCGAACTGGCCGCCCGAGGCGTCTCGCGCGAGGCGGCCTATGGCCTG
>DBAV01000016.1:0-327 GCA_002291875.1 Hyphomonadaceae bacterium UBA1001 | reverse complement strand
GCGCGAGGCGGCCTATGGCCTGGTGCAGGCACAGGCGATGCGATGCTGGGCGGGCGAGGGTGACTTCCTCGACCTGTTGTCCGCCGATCCCCAGATCACTGCGCGCATTCCGCAACAGGACCTCGCCGCCCTGTTCGACATGGGCTATTTCCAGCGCCACGTGGACACCATCTTCACGCGCGTGTTCGGCCGCGCGGACCGGAACCCATCGCCATGAGCTTTGCTGCCCCGCTGCGTGACATCCGCTTCGCCCTGGATACGGCGGGGCGCCTCCGCGAGGCGGTCGCACCCTATCCAGATACCGACCCGATAGGGCTGGGGGGGCCC
>DBAV01000064.1:18664-19035 GCA_002291875.1 Hyphomonadaceae bacterium UBA1001 | reverse complement strand
AGGAAGACATCTGCTATGCCACGACCAACCGCCAGGATGCGGTCAAGGCGCTGGCGGCGCGATCGGACCTGATGCTGGTGATCGGGGCGCCCAATTCGTCCAATTCGGTGCGCCTGGTCGAGGTCGGGCTGCGCGCGGGCGCACGCGCGGCCCATCTGGTCGCCGACGCCGGCGCGGTCGACTGGTCTTGGTTCGAGGGGGTTTCCACCCTAGGGCTGACGGCCGGCGCATCCGCGCCCGAGGATCTGGTCGAGGGCGTGATCGCGGCCTGCGCCCGCCGGTTCGAGGTTCGGCTCGAGCCGGTGACCGTCACGCGCGAGGATGTGGTGTTCAAGCTGCCGCGCAGCCTGACGGCCGAGGCCGAGGCGCTG
>DBAV01000064.1:17697-18344 GCA_002291875.1 Hyphomonadaceae bacterium UBA1001 | reverse complement strand
GGCCGAGGCCGAGGCGCTGGTCGGTTCGGTGGCCGGGCGCACGCCCGGGGGTTGATCACGCGCCCGTGACATTGCATCTGGTACCCAAGGTCACGCCCGTGTGAGGTCGCGACGGTGCGGGCTGCCGCCCCGGGGCACGTCCGCTGGCCATGCGCCAACCTGCACCCGCGAGGTCCACCAGACATGCCCGATATCCTGAACGCGACCTTTGCCGGCCAGCCGATCTGGCTGTGGGGCGCGTTCCTGTCGCTGATCTTCTTCCTGATCTGGCTGGATCTGGGCCTGCTGAACCGCAAGGACGAGGTGGTCTCGCCCAGGAAGTCCGCCATCATGTGGGCGGGCTTTGCATCGCTGGCGGTGCTGTTCGGAATCGGTATCTTTTTCTTCTATCAGCCCGACCCGCAATTCTATCCCCGCGGGGGCGACCTGCGTCAGCAGGCCACCATCCAGTTCTTTACCGGCTATCTGCTGGAAACCGCCCTGGCCTTTGACAACATCTTTGTCATCAGCATGATCTTCACCTTTTTCGCGGTGCCGCGCGAATACCAGCACCGTGTGCTGTTCTGGGGGATCATCGGGGCGATCGTCTTCCGCGCGATCTTCATCGGTGCCGGCGCGGCGATCGTGAACCAGTTCACCTGGGTGCT
>DBAV01000064.1:17144-17380 GCA_002291875.1 Hyphomonadaceae bacterium UBA1001 | reverse complement strand
TGAACCAGTTCACCTGGGTGCTGTACTTCTTTGCCGGCTTCCTGATCTTTACAGGGATCCGCATGCTGACGGGCGGCGAGCAGCATCTCGACCTGGCCGACAACAAGCTGCTGAAATGGGTCAAGAGCCGCTTCAACGTCACCGACACCATCGAGAACCACAACTTCTTCGTCAGGCGGCCCGATCCCAAGGGGTCGGGGCGGCTGGTGCTGTTCGCCACGCCGCTGTTCCTGGCG
>DBAV01000064.1:0-16774 GCA_002291875.1 Hyphomonadaceae bacterium UBA1001 | reverse complement strand
GATCGACTCGGTGCCGGCGATCCTGGCGATCACGCGCGACCCCTTCATCGTCTACACGTCGAACATCTTTGCCATTCTGGGCCTGCGCTCGATGTATTTCATGCTGTCGGCGGCGGTCGAGCGGTTCAAATACCTGAAATACGGCCTGTCGGCGGTGCTGGTGCTGATCGGTGTGAAGATCGTGTGGAACTTCCTGCTCTACAAGGAGTGGAAGCTGGTGCCCTATCTCGAGCCGCACTGGTCGCTGATCGCCACGCTGGCGCTTCTGGGCGGGGCGATCGGCTATTCGTGGCTCAAGACCCGCGCAGAGCCCGCCGCGATCGACCAGGCACCCGTGGCGACGGCAGAGAAAACCGGCAACCGCGTGCCGTGACCGGACCGCCGCACCGGACCGCCGCACACCAGTGCGGCAACTGAACCCGCAGCGACGCCGCACTGGTGTGCGGCGGTCCGGTCCGCTCAGCCCGCGGTCCGGATCAGGGGGATGATGTCGGCGCCGGCGTCGCCGGGGGCGGCGGTGCGTGCACCCGGGGCATCGGCGCGCGGCTGGATCATCGCATCGGCCGCGCGGGCCTCCTGCGGGGCGCCCCACAGATAGCCCTGGCCATGGGTGCACCCCAGGCCCGCCATCAGCACGCGCGTGGGTTCGTCCTCGATGCCTTCGGCCACAACGGTCATGCCGAGATCGCGCGCCAGCCCCGACACGGCGTGCACGATGCGCGTGGCCGCCCCGCCCTGGGCCGCGGTGCGCACGAAGAACCGGTCCAGCTTGATGCGGTCGGCCGGCAGCTGGGCCAGCCACGCCAGCGACGAGAAGCCGACCCCGAAATCGTCCAGCGCCACCCCCGCACCGGCCGCACGCAGCAGCGACAGCGTCCGCGCCACCCGCGCCGGGTCGCGCATGATCTGGTCCTCGGTGATCTCGAGCTCCAGCGCGCCGGGCGGCAGGCTGGCGGTGTGGATGGCCTCGGCCACGTCCTCCAGAAGGTCGGCGCGGTCCAGTTCGGCCGATGTCAGGTTGACCGACACCGACAGCATGCGCCCCGTGCGCTCGCGCCATTGCGCCAGCTGGCGCACCGCACGCCCCATGGTCATGCGTCCGATGTCGCCCAGCATGCCGATCTCGGCCGCCAGGCCCAGAAAGGCGATCGGCGCCAGCACCCCGCGCGTGGGGTGACGCCAGCGGCTGAGGGCCTCGAAGCCGGTGATCCGCCCGCTGTCGAGATCGACGACGGGCTGGAAAAAGGGCTCGAACTCGCCGGCCCGAAGGCCACGCACCAGGTCCGCCTCCAGCGCCAGCCGGTTCGGGCCGGTGGGGGCGGCAAAGCTGTGCAGCCCGGTCGACGGGCGCTCGCTGCGGGCCTGTTCGACGGCCAGCTCTGCCTCCAGCAGCGGATCGGTGCCCGCTTCGGTGTCGATGGCGACCACCGCAACCGTCAGCTGGGGCTGGATCTCGACCCCGCGGAGGCGAAAGCGCCGTGGCATCGTCTCGTCCAGGGCCGCCTGCAGCACCAGCGGATCGGCGCGGCGTACGAACAGGGCAAGCTCGTCCGGTCCCACCCGGGCACCCAGTGCACGCGGGCCGCCCGCTTCGACCAGCCGCCGACCCAGCACCGCGATCGCGGCATCGGCGGCATCATGGCCCAATGTCTCGTTCCAGCGCCGGAAGCGGTCGACGTTCACCAGCGCGACCACGCCGCCGCCTTCGGCCAGGGTGGCCAGCGCGGACCGAAAGGTCGGCCGGTTCAACAGGCCTGTGACCGTGTCGAAGCCCTGGTCGCCCAGGATCTCGCCCTGGCCGGCCGGAATCGCCAGCCCGCTGGCCGTCCGCCCGTCCGCGTCCCACGCCCCGATCAGCCGCATCGGGGCATACCGCAGGCCCAGCAGCAGCGAGAGCGCAATGTCGATGCGTGCGAACGGGCGCGCGCTGCCCAGCGTCTCGTCCAGCGTCAGCCGCCCCGAGGCATGGACATTGGCCGCCATGAAGGCCGCCAGCGCCATGCGCCCGTTCAGCCGCTGGAAGGCGGTGGGGGCGCCGGCGATCTCGATGGTGGGCCGCGGGTCCAGCGTGATGGTCCAGACCGCGGCATTGGCGGCCTCGAGCCCCCGAGGCACGGCCGGTGACACGGCGATGTCGGCGGGCGCGATCTCGGACACCGCGATGTCCGCCGTGCCAAAGCCGTCCGGGTCTGCGTTGGCGTGGTCGGGCGCACTGGTGCGCAGCGCATCTTCGGGAGTCCCGTCCTGGCACGGGCTGTCCGCCGCCGCCGTGGGCGGGCCGTGCGTCATGCCGATGCCGTGTCGATCACCGTCCACCCGGTGCCCATCCCCTTGCTGCGCCGGGCGTCACCTTTCGGCCCGCTGCGTTAACGGTGCGTTACCGTTAACCGGCGTCGGCCGGCCGCACCAGCCCGAATAGGAGGTGGTCCCGCCAGGCCCCCGCAATGCGCAGATATTCGCGCGCCCGGCCTTCCTGTTCAAAGCCCATGTCCAGCAAAAGCTGGCGCGAAGGCAGGTTCTCGGGCAGGCAGGCAGCCTCGATGCGGTGCAGGCCCAGTTCGCCGAACGCAAAGCCGACCGCCAGGCGCACCGCGGTCCGGGTGTGCCCGCGACGCAGGTGCGCCTGTCCGCACCAATAGCCGATCGACCCCATCATCGCCACGCCGCGGCGGATGCGGCTCAGCGTGACCCCGCCGACCAGCGTCTCGCCCGGCATGGCAAAGGTCAGGAAGGCAAAGCCGGTCTGTTCGCGGGCGTCCTCGGCATAGCGCCGCAGGCGCCGCCGGAACGCGTCGCGGCTGAGTTCGTCCTCCTGCCAGGCCGGCTCCCACGGCTGCAGATGCTCGCGCGAGGCCGCGCGCAGAGCCGCCCAGGCGCCATAGTCGCGCGCCTCGGGCGCACGGATCATGGTGTGGCCATCCTCGAAGCGGCGGGTCGCGCTGGTCTCGCCCTCGCGCGCGAACAGCGGCAGGAAGCCGCGGGTCACGGGGCGAACCGGGCCGCGAATTGCCCGCCTGCGCCCAGGGCCCGCCCGCGCCCCAGCACCGCCGTCGCCAGCGCGCCGGTCCGCACGCGCGCACACGCCGCGCGCACCTCATCGGCGGTGACCGCGGCCACCCGGCGCGCCACCGCGCCAAAGTCCTGGACCGCCCCGCGCAGGAACACCTGTGACACCCGCGCCTCGGCGCGGGCGCTGGGGGATTCCAGGCCCATCAGGATCCGGGCCCGCACGCCGGCCTTGGCGCGCGCCAGCTCGTCCTCGGTCGGGCCGTGTTCCGCCAGAAGGGCCAGTTGCTCGGCCGCGATCTGCATCACCTCGCGAGCATGGCGCGGGTCGCAGGCGGCCGAAAATCCGAACCGTCCGACATCGGCATAGAGGTCCAGCCAGCTGTCGATGCCATAGACCAGTCCACGCGCCTCGCGCACTTCCTGGAACAGGCGCGAGGATGCCCCCCCGCCCAGGATCTCGCAGGCCAGGCGTGCCGCATAGGTCGCGTCCTCGCCGGCGGCGGGGGCATCCCAGCTGACCATCAGCTGGGCCTGCGCCGTGTCGCGTTCCTCGAACAGGGCGCAGGCGCGGGCCGCTGCGCCCAGCGGCGGTGCCATGCCGGTCGCACGAAGGGCGCCAAAGCGCTCGGCCACGCGCACACGCACCGCCTCGAGGTCGCAGGAGCCCGCCACCGAGATGACCATCCGGGACGGGTCCAGCATCTGCCGGTGAAAACCCGCCAGCGTGTCGATGCCGATGCCGTCCAGCGTTTCGGGCGTGCCCAGGATCGGCCGGCCCAGCGGCTGGTCGGCGAAGACCCCGCTCTGGTGCAGCTCCATCACCCGGTCGTCGGGCAGGTCGTCCGCCTCGGCGATCTCCTGCAGAACGACATTGCGCTCGCGCTCGAGGTCCGAGGCGTCGAGGTGGGGGTCCAGCACCATGTCGGCGACGATGTCGGCCAATGCCGGGGCATCCTCGGAGAGCCCGCGCGCGATCCAGCAGGTGCGTTCATAGCTGGTGGCGGCGTCCACGCTGGCGCCCAGGCGCTCGATCGCCTCGGCCAGGCCGCGCGCCGAGCGTCCGCCCGCGCCCTTGAAGGCCATGTGCTCGAGCAGGTGCGCCACGCCATTGGTCTGGGATGTTTCCCAGCGCGTGCCGACCCCGATCGCGACCATCAGGGTCATCGAGGCGAGGCCGGGCATCGGGTCGCATGCCAGCCGGACGCCGGAGTCGAGGGTCTCGAGGGTCGGGTTCACGCCATCGCCCGCGTGTTCGCCAGCACGAAGTCGCGCACCGCCGCCGTGTCGGCGGGCAGGGTGTCGAACCGCTCGGGCCGGTCATAGAGATCGCGCACCGCCTCGGGCAAGGACGGACGAACGCCGCACGCGGCTTCGACCGCGTCGGGGAACTTGGCCGGGTGGGCGGTCGCCAGGGTGATCGTGGCGCTGTCATCACCCTTGCGCCGCAGGCGGCGGGTCGCAGCCACGCCCACCGCGGTGTGCGGACAGATCAGCACGCCCGTCGCCTTGCGGACCGCGGCAATGGTGGCGCGGGTCTCGTCGTCGTCGATCGACACCGCCTCGAAATTCTGGCGGATGACGGCCTGTGCGTCGGGCGGAAGGGTAAAGGCGCCTTCGCGCGTGAAGGCCTCATAGAGCGCCGCGGTTGCCGCCCCGTCGCGGCCCACCGCCTCGAACACCAGCCGCTCGAAATTCGATGCGACCTGGATGTCGATGGCGGGCGACAGGGTGGGCACCGATGCGCCCGCCCGCTCGAAGCGGCCGGTGGCAATCGCGCGTGCCAGCATCTGGTTGGCGTTGGTGGCCACGATCAGCCGTTCGATCGGCAGGCCCATCATGCGCGCCGCGTGGCCGGCATAGGCATCGCCGAAATTGCCCGACGGCACCGTGAACGACACCTTGCGGCCCGGCGCGCCGATCGAGGTGGCTGCCGTGAAATAATAGATGGTCTGGGCCAGGATGCGGGCAAAGTTGATCGAATTGACCCCGCTCAGGCTGACCTTCGAGACGAAGTCGCGGTCGGCGAACAACTGCTTGACGATCGACTGGCAGGTATCGAAATCGCCCTCGACCGCGATCGGGAACACCGCCGGCCCGTCACCCGTGGTCATGAAGCGGCGCTGAACGTCGCTGATGCGGCCCTTGGGAAACAGCACGAACAGGTCGACCGCATGGCTGCGCGCGAAGGCGTCCACCGCGGCCCCGCCCGTGTCACCCGAGGTCGCCACCACGATGGTCCGCCGCGCGTCGGTTTCGCTCAGCACATGATCGAACAGCGCGGCCGCCAGCCGCATGGCGATGTCCTTGAACGCCAGCGTCGGGCCGTGGAACAGCTCGAGCAGCCATTCGTTCGCACCGATCTGCAGCAGCGGCGCCACTGCCGGATGGTCGAAACCGCCGAATGTCTTGGCATTGTGGCAGAACGCCTGGGCCGACAGGATCGACCGCACCGATGGCTCGAGGTCGTCCCCCGCCAGCCGTGCCAGCACGTCGACCGAGGCGCCCGAAAAGCTCTCCACCGGAAAGCGGGCCAGTTCCTCATGGGTGAAGCGCGGCCATGTGCGCGGGACATAGAGCCCGCCATCGGGGGCAAGGCCGGCCAGCACCGCGTCGAGAAAGCCCACGGCAGGGGCCGCGCCGCGGGTCGAGATATACTCCATGCGCGTACCGGTATCCTCTCAAGCCTGTCGCGGCGAATCGGGGGGCTGGTTGGCCGCGCGTGGGGCGGCTGCGCCACGCGGCCGGCGAACAAGGCGCGCGACATACACTGCCAGCAACGCCCCTGCCAGTCCGTACCATGTGATGGCATATTCGAAGTGGCGGTTGGGCAGGTCGGGCGCCGCGAAGGGGTTGGCCACAAGGCTTCCGTCGGGCCGGCGCACCTGATGTGCGGCGACCCAGACCTCGGGCACCAGCCGCGCGCCCGCGATCGCGGGGAATTGAACCGGATCGACGGTGGCAAAGCTGGTGCGGCTGGCCGATCCGGCCGCAACCGCCGGGGCGGCCTCGGCGAGGCGCAGCGCACCGGTCAGAGGGCCCGGGCGGGGGGCGGTCGGCTGGGGCAGGGTCACCGCCGCACCGCCGCCATAGGGCACATGGTCTTCCTCGACCCAGACCGCGCGGCCGTCCGCCAGGGTCCGTGCCCGCAGCACCCGCCAGACGCCTCCGCCATCGACGATCCCCGCCACCAGTGCCGTCGCGCCAGAGGCTGCGGCGTCGACCGTCACGGGCGTGAACAGGATATCCTCGCCGCCAAGGCGCGCGGGGTCCGCCAGCACCGTTTCCAGGGGCACAGGGGGCTGGCCGGCCTGGCGCTCGATGGCGGCGATCAGCCCTTCCTTCCAGGCCAGCCGCTGCAGCTGCCAGGTGCCCAGCGCCAGCAGGATCGCCAGCGCGACCAGGGTCACGACGTGAAATACCGGTCCGGTGCGGGTCATGGCATATCCTGAGGCTGGCATCAGCCGCGGCCTGCCCTATCATCGCGCCGGAACGGCCGCGAGGCCATGCGCGCAGGCGTCGCGGCATGCGACCGCCCTGGCGCGGCGGATGGGGGAGCACACCATGGACACCGTGGTTGGAACAGCCGCAACCGAAGCCGCCGGCACACCGCCGCAGCCTGCCGCGCCGGGTGCCCCTGCGCGCCCCCGACCGGGCGCCGCGTGGGTCGCCACCCTGGCGGGAATGGGCTTTTTTGCGCTGCTGGCAGGGGCGATGTGGCTGCTGCCGGCGCAGTTCCTCATCATCCTGCATGTCGCCCTGGTGACATGGGGCGCGCTGATCCTGACCTTTCTGGGCGGGGTCCGGTGGGGGATCGAGGTGGCGGCTGCGGCGCGGGCCTCTGCCCCGCCGCGCTGGAGTGTGATGGCCGGGGCCATCGCGCCGTCTTTGCTGGCGTGGGGTGCAACCATGGCCCAGACGCTGCAGGGCTGGGTGGCCGCGCCGTTGGCGCTGATGGTGCTGGTGCCGGCGTATCTGGCAATGCTGGTCTGGGATTCCGGCGATCGCGCCCTGCCGCTCTGGTACCGGCATTTGCGCTGGCCGGCCACGCTGGCTGCGGCGGCCTGTCTGGCGGCCGGAGCGGTGGCCTTCGAGATGCGCCTGGGCGCCTGAGGCGAGAGGCGGGCGCCGGCGTCACTGAGGAGGTGCCGCGGCGTAAGGCCTTTGCGACCGCGCGCGGACCGTTATGGTGCCTGCCGACTGCACCCGAGGAGCCTGGCCATGAATTTCGATTTTTCCGACGACCAGAAGGCCCTCCGCGACCAGGCCCGACGCTTTCTGGCCGATCATGCGTCGGTGACGCGCGTGCGGGCGGTTCTGGACAATGCCGAGCGTGACCACGACCCCGATCTTTGGGCCCGGGTCGCCGGCATGGGATGGCTGGGGGTGGCGATCCCCGAGGCGCATGGCGGGCTGGGCCTGGGGCGGCTCGAGCTGTGCGTGCTGGCCGAGGAGATGGGCCGCGCGCTTGCGCCCATTCCGTTCTCGTCCAGCCTCTATCTGTTCGCCGAGGCCGTGCTTGCTGCAGGGTCGCAGGCACAGAAGGACCAGCTGCTGCCGGGCGTGGTGGATGGCTCGGTGATCGGATGCCTCGCCACCGCCGAAGGGCCGGGCGCGCTGGGCGCGGGGCCGCTGTCCGCCAGTTTTGCCGGCGGCACGGTGTCCGGGGTCAAGATCCCCGTCACCGATGCCATGGTGGCGACCCATGCGCTCGTGCTGGCCAGCGAGGGACAGGGGACCTCGCTGGTGCTGGTCGACCTCTCGGGGCCCGGGGTCACGCGCGAGCGGGTGCGCACGCTGGACCCCACGCGCGGTCATGCCCGCCTGACGCTGAATGCCGCGCCGGCGTCGCGGGTCGGCGAGGCGGGACAGGGCATGGTCCTGGTCGAGGCCACGCTGGACCGGGCAGCGGTGCTGTTCGCCTTCGAGCAGATCGGCGGGGCCCAGCGCTGTCTCGAGATGGCGACCGCCTATGCCAGGGACCGGGTGGCGTTCTCGCGTCCGATCGGGTCCTTCCAGGCGGTCAAGCACGCGCTTGCGGACATGTATGTGGCGATCGAGGTGGCCCGCTCGAACGCCTATTTCGGGGCATGGGCGCTCTCGACCGATGCGGGCGAACTGCCCCTGGCGGCGGCAGCAGCGCGGGTCGCCGCATGCGAGGCGTTCGGCCGCGCCGCCCGGGACAACATCCAGGTCCATGGCGGCATGGGTTTCACCTGGGACGTGGACTGTCACCTGTTCTACCGCCGCGCCAAGCTGCTGGCGGTGCAGATCGGGGCGCCGCAGGTGTGGAAGGAAAAGCTGGTGCGCCGTCTGGAACTGCGCAACGCGGCATGAGGGGGGTGGGCGGCTGCTTGTCGCGCTGACCCGCCCTCATTGTCCATCAAGCCTCGCGCATGTCCCGCAGCAAGGCGGCGGTGCGATCAGAACGCATCCATTCGATCCGCGGCGACCGCCTGTGCAAGTTGGGCATTGTTGATCGGTTCGACCACCAGATCGATTGCGCAGCCCTCGAATCGCTCGATCAGTATTTCGTATAGCGCGCCAAGGTCGAACAGGTCAGGGCGCCGACCCCATCCCGGCGTTGCAACCTCATCGATGTCGCTGCCGCCAACCGCTTTGCCGCGAGCCACCGAACCGAACACCCCGACATGGGCGATGTCACGCGCCTCGAACGCGGGTCGCAGTGCGCGCAAGGCCTCGAGCACCTCGCCCACTGCGAGCGACATGGATCGAAAGCCAGAACTGCCGACTGTCAGGGCGGTCGCCTGAGCACGATCTGCCGTCATCGTTTGAGCTTATCCAGTCCACAATGTTGGGTCGCGTGCAGTGCGGCGCGCACTGTAAATCCCCCATGATCGTTCTATCACGGTCGGGATGACCATCCCGCGTGACCTTCTGGACCTGGCCGGTATCGCCTTCGCGGCGGGGCACGAGCTGCACCGGTTGTACGCGACGGGCTGCGGTGATCGCACCAAGGCTGACGGCTCGCCCGTTACCGAGGCGGACGAGGCGGCCGAGCGGCTGATCCTCGAGCACCTGGCCGCTCTGGATCCCGGCAGTCCGGTGATCGCCGAAGAGGCGGTGGCGGCGGGCGGGGTCGCCATGCCGGGGGCGCGCTTCTGGTGCGTGGACCCCCTGGATGGCACGGCCAATTTCATTGCGCGCGACGGCGAGTTCACGGTCAATATCGCGCGCATTGACGGCGGGGTGCCCGTGCTGGGGGTGATCGACGCGCCGGTCCTGGGTGAAATCTTCGTTGGCGGCGCGGGGGCAGGGGCGTGGCGGGCGCGCTATGCGCCTGACCAGGCGACACCGCCCCCGGCTTGCGCCTTCGAACCGATCATGGTGCGCGCGATGCCTGAACGCCCTGTGGTGCTGCGCTCTCGGCGTCACGGCAACACCGCCACCGATCGCCAGAACGACGGATTTCGGCCCGGCGAACTGCGAACCGTGGGCTCGTCGCTGAAGTTCTGCCGGATCGCAACGGGCGAGGCCGACATCTATGCCCGCATGGACCGCCTGGCGATCTGGGACATTGCGGCCGGCCATGCCCTGGTGGTGGCCGCCGGCGGCACCATGCGATTTCCCGACCAGCCCGGTTTTGCCTATGCGCCGATGTCGCTGGAAGGGGTGTGGGACCATGCGGCGCCGCCCTTCATCGCCGCCGGTGCCGGCGGGCCGCACTGACCGCGCCGGGGCGCGCGCAACCTTTTGTTAACCAAACCAGCGTTCACGGATTCTCAACCTTCCGCAGAAGGCGGCGGGGCGGGGGAAGCGCTGGCATGGACGCACTGTCCTTCCTGAGAGCGATCGCGGCTTTGGGTGCGACGGTCGCGCTGATCGGGCTGGCGGCATGGGCCGCCCACCGCATGGGCCTTCTGGCCCAATTCGGCGCCACCGCACCCCGGCCGCTGCGCCAGCGCCGCCTGCAGGTGGTCGAGGCGATCATGCTGGGCCCGCGCCAGCGCCTCGTGATCGTGCGCGCAGGCGAGAACGAGCACCTGATCCTGCTGGGCCAGCGCGAAACCGTCATCGAGAGCCGTTCGGCACAGGCACCCGAACCGTCCGGGGCGGACGCGCGACCAGCGGGTGCCCCATGAGGACGGCCACGGCCTTGCGGCTGCTGGCGCTGTTGGTTGCAGGGCTTGTGCTCACGCCGGCCGCCATCCCCCAGGCCGCGGTCAATATCGACCTGGGCACGGGGGCGGGGCTGACCGAGCGCGTGCTCCAGCTGACCGCGATGATCACGGTGCTGAGCCTGGCACCCTCGATCCTGGTGATGACCACCAGCTTCATCCGGATCGTGGTGGTGCTTTCGCTGTTGCGCACGGCGATCGGCCTTCAACAGGCGCCGCCCAATGCGGTGCTGGTCAGCCTGGCGCTGTTCCTGACCGCCTTCATCATGCAGCCGGTGTGGGAGCGATCCTACAATGAGGGCATCCGTCCGATGATGGACGAGGAGCTGACCCTGCAGGAGGCGTTTCCGCTGGCTGCCGCGCCGGTCAAGGAGTTCATGCTGGTCCACACCCGCGAGGATGACCTGGCGCTGTTTGTCGGCATGGCGGGGATCGAACGGCCGCAGCAGGCGATGGACCTGCCGCTGCGCGTGGTCATCCCGGCCTTCATGATCTCCGAGCTGAGACGGGCGTTCGAGATCGGCTTCATGATCTTCATCCCGTTCCTGATCATCGACCTGGTGGTGTCGTCGCTGCTGATGTCGATGGGCATGATGATGCTGCCCCCGGCCACCATCGCCCTTCCGTTCAAGCTGATCTTCTTTGTGCTGGTCGACGGGTGGCGGCTGATCGCGGGGGCGCTGGTCCAGAGCTTCGGCATTCCCCCGCCGGACGGATAGGCGCTGGCGCACGCCGCTTGCGTGCATCTTGGACGGGGCTCAGGGTGGGGCGATGAGATATCTGAAGATGAATGGCTGCGGGAACGATTTCGTCGTGTTCGACGTGCGTGCCGCCGGCCAGCTGCCGCTCTCCCAGCGCCAGATCCGCGCGATCGCCGACCGCGACAAGGGGATGGGCTGCGACCAGGTGATCGCGATCGAGCCGTCGATGCGCGGTGATGCCTTCATGCGGATCTGGAATGCCGACGGGTCCGAGGTCTCCGTCTGCGGCAATGCCGCGCGTTGTGTCGCGTGGGTTCTGATGGAGGAGGCGGGCCCGCGCACCGACAGCGTGCGGCTGGAGACCCTGGCCGGGCTGCTGCACGCGCGCCGGGCGCCCGACGAACGGATTACCGTGGACATGGGCTCGCCCCTGCTGCGCTGGGAGGAAATCCCCGTGCGCGAGGCAGTCGACACGGTCTCGGCCGATGTCGGCTTCGGCCCGTTCATGGGCTGGATGTTCGACCGGCCGGGGCTGGTCAACATGGGCAATCCGCACGCTGTGTTTCCGGTCGAGGACGCGCTGGCCGTTCCCGCCGGCATTGCCGGGCCCGCCATCGAGGCCGACCCGTTCTTCACGCACAGGGTCAATGTCGGCTTTGCCCAGATGCTGGCAGCCGACCGCATCCGCCTGCGGGTATGGGAGCGCGGGGCCGGGCTGACCAAGGCATGTGGGACCGGGGCGTGCGCCGCGGTGGTGGCGCTGCATCGCAAGGGCATCACCGGCCGTCAGGTCGAGGTCATCGTCGATGGCGGAACCCTGTTCATCGACTGGAACCGCGAGGATGACCGGGTGCGCATGACCGGCCCCGTGGAGGTGGAATCCGTCGGCGTCTGCTGAGTCCCAGAGGCGCTGGACCCGCCCCGCCTTGTGTGGCAGCCTCATTGGGCACAGGGGCAGGCGCCAGGAGGGACACTGATGCGCACCAACACCATTCTTGGGTCGGCCGTGATCGCGGGCCTGATCGCGCTGTCGGCTTGCGGGCCGCCGGCACCATCCCAGACCGACACTGCGACGGGCGCCGCACCTGCCGCAGCGGGCCAGGCCCCGAACGCCGCCGGCCCCGCTTCGGCGATGCAGCCCGGCCTGTGGCGCACCACCGTCACCGTCGAGGCCATGAAACTGCCGGGTGTCTCGGAAGCCCAGATGCGCGAGATGGGCATGGTGGCCCCGCCACCGTTCGTCCACGAGGAGTGTCACGCCCAGGCCGACATCGACAGGCTGATGCGCTCGGCAAACGATGTCGAGACCGAATGCACCTACACGCGCAACAACACCGCAGGCGGCCGGATCGACGTGTCGATGGTGTGCCCGATGCCCGAGGGCAGCGAGCGCGGACGCATGCTGGTCGAAACCCGCGGCACCTACTCGCCCACCCGCGCCGAGTTGACCACGGCCACGCGCGTCGAAGGCGGCGAGCCGCTGGAATCATCGGCCCGCATCGTCTCCGAACGCATCGGTCCGTGCTGAACGGAACCTGCGGGGCCTCTGGCGCACTCTGAGGGCATCGGCGGACAGATCGGTCCGCGCACGATGCTGCCGGAGGCGCCCGATGCCCACACCCGTTTCCATCGCCACGGCGACGCTCGCCGCCCTTTTTGCCCTTGCGGTGTCCGCATGTGACCAGCAGCGCCCGGACGAGGCGCCCGTCACCGGCCCGCCGTCCGCGCCCCAGATCGCCGAAGGCGGCGCGGTGCCTGCTGCGCCTACGCCCGACGGCACGGCCGATGCGACCGAGGGCGTGTCGGGTGCCTTTGCCATCCAGCCCGGCCTGTGGCGTTCGACGGTCACGATCGAACAGATGACGGTGCCGGGCGCCAACCGCGCCGAAACCCGCGCCATGAACAATGTCGCCCCGGTCACGGTCGAAGCCTGCAACAGCAATTCGGACCTGATCGCCTTTGTCCAGACCGGCCACCAGGCCAAGATGCAGGGCTGCACCCTGCACGAGCGGGTGGTCGAGGGCAGTCGCCTGCGTGCCACCGTGATCTGCCGGGACGCCGCACAGGGCTCGACCACCATCCGTTCGCAGGGGTCCTTCACGCCGACCACGCTGGACATGGAGTCGGTCATCCAGTCCACGGGTACCGAATCCGGCATGGAGATGCGCTCGAACATCGTGGCGCGCCGGGTGGGCGACTGCCCCGCCTGAGGGCGCCCGTGCACCCGGCCCATCTCGCAGACCGCCCTTGAAATCGGACGTGCGGCCAGCGACATCGCATCCATGCACTTCAGCGACGAGTTCATCGCCGAACTCAAGGAGCGGATCCGCCCGTCCGAATTCATCGGCCGTCGCGTCAAGCTGCGCCGCCAGGGACGCGAATGGGTCGGGCTGTCGCCGTTCAAGGCGGAACGCACGCCGTCCTTTTTCGTGAACGACACCAAGCGGTTCTGGCACGACTTTGCCTCGGGTCGTTCAGGCGACGTGATCCGCTTTCTGATGGAGACCGAGCGGCTGGGGTTCGTCGAGGCCGTGGCCCAGCTGGCCCAGCACGCCGGCATGACGATGCCGGTCCGCGAGGCGCGCCCCGAGGTCGAGGCCCGCAATGACCGCAACCAGCAATTGCTGGCCCTGGTCGAGGCGGCCGCGGCATTCTTCGAGGCGTCGCTGCGCCGGCCCGAAGGCGCAGAGGCCCGCGCCTATCTGCATGGGCGTGGGCTGGATGAACGGGCCTGGACCCAGTTCCGCATCGGCTATGCCCCGCCCGGCCCCACCGCGCTGAAGGCGCACCTGGCGCGCCATTCCGGCGCGCGCGACGATGACCTGCTGCAGGCACTGCTGCTGACTCAGGACGAAGAGCGCACCCGCGCCCCGTGGGACCGTTTCCGCAACCGCGTGATGTTCCCGATCACCGATGCACGCGGCAAGGTGCGCGGGTTTGGCGGGCGCGTGCTGGCGGCGGACCAGAAGCCCAAATATCTCAACAGCCCCGATGGCGACATCTTCCACAAGGGCGAGCTGCTCTATCGCCTGCCCGAGGCAAGGCGGCGCTCGGCCGGCCCGGCGGGCGGTCCGATCGTGGTCTGCGAAGGCTATTTGGACGTGGTGGCCATGGAGCGTGCGGGCCTTGCCGCGGTCGCCCCCATGGGCACGGCCCTGACCGAGGCCCAGCTGAACCTCCTGTGGCGGGCAGGGGGCACGCCGGTGCTGTGCTTTGACGGCGATGCGGCGGGGCGGCGCGCCGCCTGGCGGGCGCTGGATGTGGCGCTGCCGATGCTGCGACCCGAACACACCCTGCGCTTCGTGTTCCTGCCGGACGGGCTGGACCCCGATGACTTCGTGCGTGCGCGCGGTGCCACCGAAATGCACGAGCTGGTGCGCACGGCCCATCCCCTGGCCCAGGTGCTGTTCGATCGTGAACGCGATGCCGAGCCGCTCGACACCCCCGAGGCGCGCACCGGGCTCTATCGGCGCCTGAGGGCGGCCGCACGCCGCATTGCCGATCCCGAGCTGGCGGCGGCCTATGGCGAGGAGCTGGTGCGGCGCGCCCAGGGACATCTGGCGTCCATCGCGCCACCGGTCCGGCCGACAGGCGGCGATCCGCGCTGGCGCGGACGGCCGGGCGGCCCGCGGCGCGAGGGGCCGTCGATGGGCTGGCGACCGAATTGGGGCGCGCAGGACGGGCTGACGGACGAGGCGCGCGCACTGGCGCGTTCGGCCCTGTCGGTGGCCGATGCGCGGGCACAGAACCTGCTGCAGCGCATCCTGCGCTGGCCGCCCGTGCTGGATCACAGCGTCGAGGATATCGCCCAGCTGCCCATCGACAACCCCGATCTGGACGCGATTCGGCACGCCTTGCTGGATGCGCATGCCGAGGGCGCGACCCTTGACGCCGACCGAATCGGCACCCATCTGCGGCAATCGGGCAAGCTGCGCGCAGTCGATCGACTCGCGTCATGGGATTTTTTCCTCCGGCCCGATGCGGACGAAAGTACGGACGAGACGGTCGATTCCGTCGGTGTCGAAGGCGCAGGGGCCCGGGATCGGCGCAAGCCGTTCGATCCCGCGGCGTTCGAGGCGGAATGGTTCAGCCTGCTGGACCTTTGCCGCCTTGGCAGCCTGACATCGCACGATCGTGAACTCGACGAACCAGGGGGTGATCCGGCCCCGGAAGCGGCTGATGGCGGGCATCGAGGCATTGGACTTCGCGACAACGGTGAGAGCCTTTCACACGATGGCGAACACCCGGGCTCATCCGGGCCAGCGCGCGAGGGAGATGACCCCGAGGCCCTGGCCTTCCGCCGTGCCGAAGCCGAAGTCCGTGCCCGCCTGCTCGAGCGTCGACGTGCTTTCATGCGCCGCGACGGATCCGGTTGACCTGCGCACGCGTTGGCTTGAACGCCCGCCCGTCGCGGTTAACCGAATGGCATAGAGTGTGGATTCATTGCGGCCACTGGCCGTGCGTGGACGCGGGACGCCGCGGCGCCGGGGTGACAGCCGGTCGGGGAGGAGAGTGAGCGAATGAGCCAGATGGAAGCGGCGACCACCGAAGCCTCCGAACCGGGTGACGCCCCGCTGCTCGACCTGACCGATGCGGCGGTCAAGAAGCTGATCCGCAGTGCCAAGAATTCGGGCTATGTCACCATGGAGCAGGTGAACAAGGCCCTTCCGCCCTCGGTCAACACCTCGGACCAGATCGAGGATGTGATGACCCAGCTGAACGAAGCGGGCGTGCGCGTCGTCGAATCCGAGGAAGAGGTCGCCGAGGCCGGCCCGCTGGCGCCGATCGAGGGCGGCAAGCCCGTCGTCACCAACACCCGCGAAGGGGCCGACCGCACCGATGATCCGGTGCGCATGTACCTGCGCGAGATGGGCGCGGTCGAACTGCTGTCGCGCGAGGGCGAGATCGCCATCGCCAAGCGCATCGAGGCCGGCCGCGATGCAATGATCCGCGGCCTGTGCGAGAGCCCGCTGACCTTCGAGGCCATCATGGTCTGGCGCGATGAGTTGATCGCCCAGAAGACCCTGCTGCGCGAAGTGATCGACCTCGAGGCGACCTATGCGGCGGCCAATGGCGGCAAGCCGACCGGCCTGCCGACCGATGACATGGCCGATGCGCCGGCAGAGACCGAGATGCGCACCACCGTCAACGAGGACGGTGACGAGGTCATGGTCGAGGCGCCTGCCGAGGACGACTTCGACGACGAGGGCGCGATCTCGATGTCGACCATGGAGGCGTCACTGCGCGACGGCGTGCTGGCGACGCTGGATGCCATCGCGGCCGAGTTCGATGCCTTCCGTGCCTTTCAGGAGCGTCGCCTCGCCGCCAGGATTTCCGGTGACCGCTTTTCCGAGGCCGATCAGGCCCGTTTCGCCGAGCTGCAGGCGACCATCGTCACCCATCTCAAGACGCTGCGGCTGAACAATGCGCGGATCGAGACGCTGGTGCTGCAGCTGCACCGCGTCCACAAGAAGCTGAACGAGTCCGAGCGCAAGCTGTGGGCGCTGGCTGAATCCGCCGGCGTGCCCAAGGACGAGTTCCGCGCCCGCTGGGAACGCCACGAGCTGGATCATGACTGGGAGGGCGATGTTGCGCGCCTGTCGAAGGCGTGGGCCAGCTTCATCGAGGAAGACGGCGACCGTGTCCGCGCGATCCGTCAGGATGTCCGCCAGCTGGCCCAGGAAACCCTGGTTCCGGTCGACGAGTTCAAGCGCATCGTGCGGGCCGTCCAGAAGGGCGAGCGCGAGGCCAGCCAGGCCAAGAAGGAAATGGTCGAGGCCAATCTGCGCCTGGTGATCTCGATCGCCAAGAAGTACACCAACCGCGGCCTGCAGTTCCTGGACCTGATCCAGGAAGGCTATATCGGCCTGATGAAGGCGGTCGACAAGTTCGAGTATCGGCGCGGCTACAAGTTCTCGACCTATGCGA
>DBAV01000074.1:593-4330 GCA_002291875.1 Hyphomonadaceae bacterium UBA1001 | reverse complement strand
CGGTGCGGCCGGGGGGCTGGGCCGGCGGGAGGCGCTGGCGCGCGAGATCGGGCCGGCGGCCCATGCGCTGGGTGGCGATGTCGCCGAGGAGGCGTCCATCGAGGCCGCGTTCGATGCGCTCTCCGGTCAGGGCCGGATGCCGGACGTGCTGATCAACAATGCCGGGCTCAATGCGCCAGGGCTTGCCGTCGACATGACCGCCGACGACTTCGACCGCGTCATGAACGTCAATGTCCGCGGCCTGTTTCTGACCGCGCGCGCCTTCGCCCGGCGGCACATCGATGCACAGCGCAGCGCCGCCGATCCGGCACGGATCATCAACATCGCCTCGATCGGTGGCCTTGTGGTCCTGCCCGGAGTGGCTGCGTATTGCGCATCCAAGGCCGCGGTCGTGATGCTGAGCAGGTCACTGGCGCGTGAGTGGGCGCGCAAGGCGATCAATGTCAATGCGATCTGTCCGGGATACATTGCCACCGAAATCAACGCCGACTGGCTGGCCGAAGAGGGCGGACAGCGCATGGTCGCGGGCTTTGCACGCAGGCGTCTGATGGACATTGGCGACCTGGACGGCCTGATCCATCTGCTTGCAGGCCCGGGCGGCGCGAAGCTGACGGGCAGCATCTTCACCGCCGATGACGGGCAGAGCCTCTGAATCGGCGCTGCAAGGCCCGCACCCACCGAGACCCATGCCTCCGCCTTGTCCGACGCAAAGGCGGCCCCTAGTGATTGTGCGGACGCGCACAGGGGAATAGATGGTCCGACGTTTGCTCGCGATTGCTGCGGCTTGGATGACGGTCTGCGGCATCGCCAGCGCTGAAGGGGTGCCCGCCCGCGAGGCGATCCTGTCTCAGGACAGCAAATGGGCCCTCGCTCTGACCTATGGCGACGCCGACTGGTTCAATGAGGAGGTCTGGGTGCTGCGGGGCCCGGATCGCGCGGTTCGGGTGGTGGCGATCGGGGCGGCCGACCGCGTGCTCGACGGCCGACTGGCGCGTGACGGCAGCATAGAGGCCCGCGCTCGCCGCTGATGTCAGCCTGCCGCGACGGCATCTTGAGCTTTCTTGCGGCGCGACCGAATTTCCTTCGGATCCACGCGTCAGGAGGAAACCATGCGTTCGGGACCGTTGAGCCATCTGCGCATTGTCGAGTTCGAGGCCATCGGACCTGTTCCCTTCTGCGGCATGCTGCTGTCCGACCTTGGAGCAGACGTCATCCGCATTGACGGGCCCCGGTCACGCTCGGGCGGCGGTGCGCGCGACGTCACCGGACGTGGACGGCGCTCGATCAGTCTCGACCTGAAATCCCCCGAGGGCCTCGAGACGTGCCTACGCCTGATCGAAAAGGCCGATGCGCTGATCGAGGGCTATCGGCCGGGTGTGCTCGAGCGGCTGGGCCTGGGTCCGGATGTCGTCCATGCCCGCGCGCCGCGCCTCGTCTATGGCCGGATGACGGGGTGGGGCCAGACCGGTCCGCTTGCACATGCGGCCGGACACGACCTGAATTATGTGGCCCTGACGGGCGCGCTCTGGGCGACGGGACGCAAGGGCGAGCCCCCTGCACCGGCGCTCAATCTGATCGGCGATTATGGCGGGGGTGCACTCTATCTGGCCTTCGGCCTCCTGGCGGCGGTGATCCACGCCCGCGCCACCGGGCAGGGCCAGGTCATCGATGCGGCCATGACGGACGGAACAGCCTCGCTGACCTCGATGTTCTGGGGCATGCAGGCAGCCGGGGTGTGGTCGCACGAGCGAGACGCCAACCTTCTGGATGGCGGCGCGCACTTTTACGACTGCTATGAGACGGCCGATGGCGGGTGGGTGTCGATCGGATCGATCGAGCCGCAATTCTATGCGCTGCTGCGCCAGAAGGCGGGGCTTGATGGGCCCGAATGGGACGCGCAGATGGACCGCGCGGCCTGGCCCGACCTGTCCGAACGGCTGGCCGCCATCATCCGCACCAAGACCCGCGACGAGTGGACGGCGCTGATGGAGGGCACCGATGTGTGCTTTGCGCCCGTGCTGTCCTGGCAAGAGGCCGCGCGCCACCCCCACAATGTTGCCCGTGGGACCTTTGTCGAGGTCGAAGGGGTCACCCAGCCGGCGCCCGCGCCCCGGTTTTCGGCCACCCCGGGCGCGATCACCGGGCCCGCGCCGCGCCCCGGCCAGCACACCGAGGAAATCCTGACCAGCTGGGGCATCACGCCGGCTTCGGTCCAGGTGGCCTGACGCAAGAAGGAGGCAGGCGATGACGCACGCTCCAGCGATCCGCGGAACCCACCATGTGGCCTATCGCTGCCGTGATGCCGAGCAGACGCGCCAGTTCTACGAGGATATCCTGGGCCTGCCGCTGAAGGCCTCACTGGTGTTCGACGAAGAGCCCGGCACCGGTCGGCCGCTGCCTTACATGCATCTGTTCTTCCAGATGGGCGATGGCCGGTTCGTGGCCTTCTTCGACGTGCCCGACCGGGTGACGCCGGACAAGTTCCGGCCCCGCTGGGGCATGGACCTGCATCTGGCCTTCGAGGTCGACGGACCCGAGGCTCTCGAGGCGTTCCGCACACGGATTTCCGCCGCAGGCGTCACGGTCTTTGGTCCCATCGACCACCATTTCGTGCACTCGATCTATTTTTATGATCCGAACGGCATCAATCTGGAGATCACCTATCGCGACGCGGCGCACGATCGGATCATGGCCGAGGAAGGCAGCCAGGCTCGCGCGCTGATGGACCGCTGGACCGAGCGCACGCGGCCCGCCAAGCATCAGGCGGGTGTGCTCGACCCGCCCGGGGCTTCAGGCTGACGCCGCGGCACCCGACGGGCTGGACAGTTGGCGGGCGCGGGCGCTAGGCGACGGCCATCATTGTGCAGGAGAGGTCGGTGTCGTCCAAGGTCCAAGCATCGGCGCGCACCGCGCTCGAGGGTCTGCTGCACGATGGCATGACCGTGATGTCAGGCGGGTTCGGGCTCTGCGGCATTCCCGAGAACCTGATCCTTGCCTTGCGTGACAGTGGCGTGCGCGGACTCACCGTGATCTCGAACAATGCAGGGGTGGATGGCTTTGGCCTCGGGCTGCTGCTGGAAACCCGCCAGATCGCCCGGATGGTGTCGTCCTATGTGGGGGAAAACAAGGAGTTCGAGCGCCAGTATCTCGCAGGCGAGCTCCAGCTGGAATTCAACCCCCAGGGCACGCTGGCCGAGCGCATCCGGGCGGGCGGCGCCGGCATTCCCGGCTTCTATACCAGGACCGGCGTTGGCACGCTGGTGGCCGAGGGCAAGGAACTCAAGGACTTCGACGGCGAGACCTATTTGCTCGAGACCGCGCTCAAGGCCGACCTGAGTATCGTCAAGGCGTGGAAGGGCGACAGCGAGGGCAACCTCGTGTTCCGGCGGACGGCGCGCAACTTCAACCCGATGATGGCCACGGCCGGCAAGGTGTGTGTCGCCGAGGTCGAGGAAATCGTTCCCGTGGGAAGCCTCGACCCCGACCAGATCCACACCCCGGGCATCTATGTGGACCGTATCGTCCAGTCGACCTTCGAAAAACGGATCGAGCAGCGCACGGTGCGCAAGCGGGAGATGGCGTGACATGCCCTGGACTCGTGATGATCTCGCCGCCCGGGCCGCCAGGGAGCTGCGCGATGGATTTTATGTGAATCTGGGCATCGGCATTCCGACGCTGGTGGCGAACTACATTCCTGCCGGCATGGATGTGACGCTGCAGAGCGAGAACGGCATGCT
>DBAV01000074.1:0-253 GCA_002291875.1 Hyphomonadaceae bacterium UBA1001 | reverse complement strand
GAGAACGGCATGCTGGGCATGGGGCCTTTTCCTTTCGAGGACGAGGTCGACCCCGACCTGATCAACGCCGGCAAGCAGACGGTGACGACGCTGCCGGGCTCGTCGATCTTCTCCAGTGCCGACTCGTTCGCGATGATCCGCGGCGGCAAGATCGACCTCGCGGTGCTCGGCGCGATGCAGGTCAGCGCGCACGGTGATCTCGCCAACTGGATGATCCCCGGCAAGATGGTCAAGGGGATGGGCGGCGCGATGG
>DBAV01000149.1 GCA_002291875.1 Hyphomonadaceae bacterium UBA1001 | reverse complement strand
GCGGCTGGCCTGGCGCGGGGTGGACGGGCGCGTGGAACTGACCTGGGACGAGCATGGCGGGCCCGAGCCCGTCCCCGCGCCGCGGGCTGGTTTCGGCACCACGATGATGCGCCAGCTGGTCGAGGCGCAGCTGCGCGGCGAGTATCGCGCGGACTGGAGCCCAGGGGGCGCGCGGGTCACCATCCGCCTTCCGGACCTGGTGTTTCTGAGCCGCATCGTCCTCTCCCCGCCCGCAACCGGCCCTCGAAAGGGCGAAGACGGCGCGGCGCGGAGCAATCCGCGCGGCTGTGTGCTGGTGGTCGAGGACATGGCGCTTCTGGCGTTCGACATCGCCGAGGCACTGCGCCGGTCGGACTGGACGGTCGTGGGCCCTGCCGCCAGCGTGGCCGACGGGATCGCGCTGGCGCGCGGGTTTGGCGACGAGCTGGATTGCGCGGTCCTGGATTTCGACCTGTCGGGCGTGCGCTCGACCCCCGTGGCCGAGGTGCTGCGCGCGGCCGGCGTGCCCATCGTGTGGTGCACGGGCTTTGAGGCCAGCGCGCTCGACCGCCTTCCCGAAGAGGCGCACCTGCAAAAGCCGATCGACCACGAACAGCTGCTCGCCACCGTCGAGCGCCATCGCCCGCAAAGGCTGCCACCTGCCGCGCACTGAGCGGCGCCGGACGGCGATGCAGATGCACAGGAACCCATCGGGGCGGGCTGCATTGACCTGATGAACGGCTGCCGCCTCCGGCCCGGCCGGTGTGCGCCCTCCGCGCGGGAGATCCGACATGATCGACATCATCGTGCAGGCCGCCGGTGCGGCGCTGCTGGTCCTGGTCATGCTGAACCTTCTGGCGCTCGCGGCCATCAAGCTGATGCATGTTGCCAGCGCGCGCACGGCCCAGCATGCGCGCCCCATTCCGCCGATCGCCGTGCCCACGGCGACGGCCACCGCCACACCGTCCGCCCAAGCGGGCCGCCCGCCATTCGTGTCGATCCACGTCCCCACGCACGACGAGCCGCCCCGGATCGTCGCCGCCACCCTGGACTCGCTGGCGCGCCTGCGCGGCGTGCCCTTCGAGGTGATCGTGCTGGACAACAACACCCCCGACCCTGCGACCTGGCAGCCCCTCCAGCGCGCGGCCGAGGCGCTGGGCCCCAATTTCCGCTTTTTCCACTTTCGCAACATGCCCGGCGCCAAGGCCGGGGCGCTGAACATCGCCCTGGGGATGACCGACGAGCGTGCGACCCACGTCGCCGTGGTCGATGCCGACTATCAGGTCCAGCCTGACTTTCTGGTGCGCGCATTGGGGGCGCTGGGTGCCACCGGCGCGGACTATGTCCAGTTCCCCCAGGCCTATCGCGGCACCGAGCGCGCGCGCGGCGTTGCGGCCGAACTGCGCGATTTTTTCGACACCCACGCGCGCGCCGGTCATGTCGAGCGCTGCGTGCTGCCCACCGGGACACTCAGCGTCTTTTCGGTCGATGCCCTGCATGAGGTCGGCGCATGGTCGCCCCAGACCGTCACCGAGGACGCCGAACTGGGAACGCGCCTGGTCGCGGCCGGCCGGCGGGGCATCTATCTGGACGAAATTGCCGGCGAGGGCGTGCTGCCCACCGATTTCGCCGGTTTGCGCATGCAGCGCGAGCGCTGGATTGCTGGCAATGCCCAGACCCTGCGCCAGCTGCTGGCAAGGCGGCGCAGGGGTGTGCGCCTGCCCGTCATCGCGATGGCGGCCCAGCTGACCGCCTGGGTGACCAGCTGGACCCTGCCGGCCATTGCCCTGGTGCTGGCTGCTTGGGGGCCGTCCCAGGCTGTGTATGATCAGGCCGGTCTGGTCGCCGCCGTCACCGTCCTGCTGTCGCTGGGGGTGGTGGCCCAGCGGCTTTTCATCACCACCGGCGGGCGCCCGCTCGGCGAGGTGCGCGACATGCTCGCGGTCAAGCTCGCCCTGGCGTGGACCAGTTCGACCGCGTGGCTGGCCGGTTTCAGCGGCCGGCCGATCCGGTTCGCCCGCACGCCGAAATGGCTGTCGCTGGGTGCCTCCGACATGGCGCTTGGCCAGCTGGCGATCTGCGGGGTGATGGCCGCATGCGTGCTGCCGCTGGCGGTGATGGGGCATTGGCTGCAGGCGCTGGCCGCGGCCTGCATGGCAATGTCCTGGCCCGCGGCGCTGTGGGTGGATCTGTCCTTGCGCGCCAGTGCGCGCCAGCGCGATGCGGCCGAGGGGTCCAGCCCGGTTCCGGTGGAGGGCATTGTGGACCCGCAGGCGCATGGCGGAGGTGCGCGCAGCGCGGCGTGATGCGTGCCCGTGTAAACCCCCGGGCGGCAGTCACCGGGCCGAGGGCATCAGATGCTGACGGTGGCGGGTGATCGCGGCAAGGCTGGCCGGTCCTGCCCGCACGCCACCACTTCAAGGCTGACGCGGCGGCCCAGCACGGACATCCCGACCATCGGCATCTCGTTCAGCGTTACCGGCGTGCCCAGCACCGAAGCCAGGCCTGCCCCCGCGGACAGTTCGGTCTGAACCCTGCGGGCGCGTTCGACCGCCAGACCCTGTCCGTCACGCTCGCGATCCCCGGTCAGCGAGAACCCGGTGACCAGCACGGGCGAGAGCTCGAGCCCCTGGCCATGGGCCAGCCGCACGCGATCCTGGAAACTGCGCAGCACCGCCTGGGCCGGCGCGCCAAGCGCGGTCTCGCGCGGGGCGAAATACACATTCGCCTCGATCCGCGAGCAGCCTGCCTGCAAGGGGTCGGCCTGGACCGTCGCCGGTGCGGTTGCTGTCATCGACGCGATGGTCGCTGCAGCCAGAATGGTCTTGCGCATGATGCAAACGCCTCGATGCTGTGTTGACCGCTCGTCATCGATTGCCCGTGCGGCGCGGTTCCGTGTGCAACTGCAGCACGATGTCAGGCGTCCCGGATGGGACAGCGGGTGGGGGCATGCAGGCACCGTGCCGACACCCGCTGTGCGCTGGCTGATGAGTTTGTCTGCAGCTGGCGGGAACCGATCGCGCGCACGCGTGTTGTCGGGGTGCGCATCCCAAGTGCGCATCACGACGCGCGGGGC
>DBAV01000282.1 GCA_002291875.1 Hyphomonadaceae bacterium UBA1001 | reverse complement strand
CCGCCGGAGCCCGCGCTTCCGAGCGCGGTTGTGTGCGCAAGGGCGGGCTTGGAAGCCCGAGCTCCAGTCATGCCCTTTCGCAGGACGGCGGGCCCCTCCACCGTCAGGGGTGATTGCATTCGCGTGCGCTTGCTGAGACATCGCGCACGCTCGCCACCCATGCTGGCGCCGGAGCAGGATCGATGAAGCCGACGACCGCCGATGCGCGCTATCAGAACGAAACCGTCGCCTTCTGGCTTCAGCTGGAACCCTATCAGCAGCTGATGGGCGAGGGGATCGGCCAGCACCTGGCCCACATGCTGGCGGACTGGCGCGAAGCAAGAGCGGGAAAGGCTGAATTGCTCGCACCGATCTGGGCACGCCCTGTCGTGGAGGAGATGTTCGACAGCTATGACCTTCCGCGCGACCGAATCAAAGCGCGCTATTTCGGCCCCCCGATTGTCGCTACACTGTTGGCCCGCCGCTTTCGTACCAAGACACGCGAAATCGAAAATCGCGACTTCACCCTGGCGGGTCAGTTTGCAGACCTGCCGGCACCCGGGCTTTTTGCGCTTTTGGTGATCCCCTTCGCACCGCTGATCCTTCTGCTCTATTTCATTTTCCGGACGATCGGCGGGACCGGACGCGCGTGGGCCCAGCGCATCGCAGCGGCCAGTATGCGCGCGGTTCGGGCCGCGGCGTTCGGCGCAATGGCGCGGCATGTGAACCACTCTCGAGCGATCGATTTCTGCATCGTGCCTATCGGCAACTGGACATTGTGCAGGCTGATCACTGCGAAGCCAGTCGTCGTACAGATTCCAGACATCGTCTTCCTTGAGTTCCCTGAATTCTTTGACCGGAACCCCGAGGTCAACGCGTTGGCAAACGAGATCATGAAGGTTGCACGTCATGCTGCGGCGATCGTGTCGCCTTCCGAGCATGTCAGCCGCCATCACATCCGTGGTTTCCTCGGCGCGGCGCCTGAACGCGCCGTGGTGGCACTGCACGCGCCGATGTTGCTGGACCGCGCCCTGAGCAAGCTGACCGGAACGTCCGACCTGCCCTCCCGAGCACAGGCTCGAGCAGAGCTAAGCCGCCGCTGGGCCTGGATGATGGAGCGTCCCTTTTATCTCAACCGCCTCGGGGGCTCGCTGAATTGGTACGCGCGCATCCGAACCCTCGACCTCGAGGGTCGCAGGCTCGTGTACTTTCCGACGCAGTACAGGCCGTACAAGAACATCGAGCGCGCGATCGAAGTGATTGGCAGGCTGAAGGATCGCCCCGGTCCGCCCGTTACCCTGCTGCTGACCGCGGACCTGTCCGGCGTGCCCAAGGTGATGAAGGCCATCGAAGAGGCCGGGCTGCTTGACCGCGTCATTCCCCTGCCTCGCCTGCCCCAGCCCTATCATGCACTGGTCGCGGCTGCTTCGGACCTGGTTCTGGCCGCCTCGCGCTTCGAGGGCGGATTTCCGTTCCTCTGCGGCGAGGCACTATCGGTCGGAACCCCGGTCATCCTGGCCGACATTCCCATCGTGCGCGCGACCATCCCGCCCAATCTGCGGGTCCGAATGGCGTTCGATCCGCTCGATGTGGAAAGCATGGCCGGTGCGATTGACCGGGCCCTGCGGGATGACGGGCTCTTTCTCGAGCAGAGCCGCTGGTTTGGTGCCATGAGGCGCACGCGGCGTTGGGCAAATGTCCTGGAGGACTATCTCGACGCTGGACGAGCGGCCGTGACGCGGCCCCGACCTCAACCTGCCGTGAGTACAGAAGAGATCGAACACGTTTGAACCGTGCCGTCAGGCCTTCGCGCCTTCCGGCCGGAGCCTAAGCCACTGAAATTCGATATCGCCTGCACCGTACCAGTGCAGACGCACCTCACGGGCCGTTCCAAAGTCTGTCGGAGAGATCGCAAATCCGATCTCAGCCTCGACGTGACCTGGACCACTCACGCGAATCTCTGAACCTTCCTCGCGGTACCCGTCCGGAAAGAAGCCACCGACCGCAAGTTTCGCGACAATCCCGCTCCCCTTGCGGACCACGAACGCGACCCGCAGGCGATAGGCGCCCGGGTCGAGGTCGGGCATGAAATCCTTGATCAGAAACCCTGCGCCTTCCTTCCCCTCGCGAACGCGCCGCACCTCATGGCCCGTCGTGTCCGCCAGCAGACGCCCGGTATCGGCCGTGACCTGGGAAGGCCTTATCAGGACGCCAAGACGTGCAAGCGTGTTGCCGTCCAGTTGGGAGATTGACCGCTGGATCGGAGGTTCACCGGCCCGTCGGCGCAGACGCGCGCCATCCTCTACGATTGCTTCTGGCGTGAGCGCATCGGTTTGGCGCAGACGGCCAGCGGTCACCTCCTTTGCAAAACGGACGAAATTCAGCATCGCCTTGTCGCGTGCAAAGCAACCCTGCAGGAATATGGCACGCTGCCGCTCGGCTATAGCTTCGAGTAAGGGGATATCATCGAACGATGGGCTGATGAACCGGTCGATGGCCTCAAAGTCGGCCAGCATCCCTGCATCCGCCAATGCAGCCTCGGAATATCCGTCGTCGAGCGCTGCCGCGGTCAAGGCGCTCCACCGCGCGAACAGCACCGGCACCCCCATGCTCATAGCTTCGAGGGGCGGCCAGATCAGGTGCTCCGGCGTGACGGACGCATCAACGAACAGGCGCGAGGTGGCGATGGTACGGTGGAGGGCCTGTGTGCTGAGCGGCCCGATAATCGACGGGTCACTGCAAGCTGCAGCCCTTTTGTCGTTCTTTCCGACGACTTCAAGCGACCTGCTTTGAAGGCTGTTGCGAAGATTACGGAACTGTCCGGCGAAAACAGGATATTTCTCGATATAGCTGATCGCGCTGGTGACCACGGGGCGGCTGTCGGCGCCGGCCCAGAAATGGTGCATGCGCTCGGGCGAGACCCATGCGTTCATGTACACGAAATCCGACCGCAGGGTCGGTGCGGCGTGCGGGATCATCGACTTGAGCCCGGGCGACAGGCGCAGGCGGCCGGGATGGCGGCGCGCCACCTCTTCGAGCTCGTCCAGCTTGGCCAGAAGCTGATTGTAGTCGGGCGCCCCCATCACCCGCCACAGCAGGTGCCCCCCGAACCAGGCCATGATGTTGTCGACCACGGCCGGATCGGCCGGAATGACGATCACATCGACATAACGGTTGATCAGCGTCGCATCGTCGGGATCCACGCGGCCTTCGCGCGCGACCAGCGAAATCCGCCGCAGCCGTTCGACCACCGAGGCGGGCAGCGTCAGGCTGGAACGCCAGTCGGGATACAGCGGGTGCGTCTCGTCATGATAGTCGCGGTCGAAACGCTGGGCACCCAGATCGCCCAGCGACACCACCACCTCCATGCCGGCGTCCGTGAACAGGTTGACTTCCTGATAGCGGGTCGTCGGATGGTCGTAGGCCCAGAGCAGCCTGAGATTGCGATCCATGCGCAGCGTGCCTCCCCGCCCCCCAGTCGAGGCCATGGCCCGGTCGCGCCGCCCTGCGGGGGGCGACGGCCGACGCGGGCGCGCCATAACAAGCCCGCCCCCGGCTTCCTAGGGGAATGGTGCAGGCGCGGGGTAAGGGCGCGGCGTCAGCGCACGCCGGCGCCCACCACCGGACGGGCCACCACCCCGCGGCCGGGGACACCCAGGCATTCCCCGCGCGCAATGGTGATGCGCGAGGGGAAGTCGGCGCGGGCGAATGTGACCGTTGCCAGCCCCCAGCGCTTCCAGCTGCGTCCCTCGACATCGGTGATCGCCACCCGGCAGGTGGGGCCGGCATCGTCGGCCTCGGTCCAGAAGGCCTGATAGGGCTGGCGGGAGCGGGTCATGGCGCCGGCCAGCCCGACGACGAAGATCTGCCCTTTTTCCAGCCCCTGCTCGGGCGTGTAGGTCAGGATCGCGGTGTCACCGCTGTCGCGGTCATAGACGATCTGATTGCCGCTGGGCAGCGACCAGACCTCGTCGGCGTGGGCCCCGCCAGGTGTGGCAAGGGTCGCGGCCAGCAGCGTCAGGACTGCGGTGATGGTGCGCATGCAAAGGCGTGATGTCATGAGATGTCCCCCTCGACGGGGATGGTGCGCCCTCGGCGCCGCCAATGCAAGCGCCCCTCAGGCGGCCGGCGGGGGCCGGAAGACCATGAGGCGCACCACGAGCAGGACCGCCGAGACGACGCTGGACGCCAAGATGGCCCAGGCCAGGCCCTCTGCACCCATGCCCTGCCCCACCGCCAGCACCCATCCTACCGGCACCATCACGGCCAGATAGGCGAAGAAATGGCTGGCGGTGGGCACCCACACATCGCCCAGAGCGCGCAGGTTTGCCGCCAGCGAGGCCTGCGCCCCGTCGAACACGATGGCCAGGGCCAGGATGGCAATCACCCCCGCCGCGCCGGCGCGCAGGGCGGTGTCGGCCTGCGCCGTGTGCGCCGCCGCCAGCACGCCCGACAGCGCCCAGGCCCCCAGGCCCAGCAGGGCCATCGCGATCACCGTCACGCCCAGCCCCAGCCAGGCCAGGCCCCGTGCCCGCCCCGGCTGGCCGGCCCCCACCGCCCGCGACACCAGCACGCTGTTGGCGACCGCCAGGCCCAGCGCGACCATGAACATGACCGCCAGCACGTTCAGCCCGATGGTGTAGGCACCGACCGCCAGCGTCGACACCAGGCCCGCAATGATGGTCATGCCGGCAAAGGCGCCTGTCTCCAGCATGTTGCTGCTGCCGGCGGCATAACCCAGCTGGCGCTGTTCGGCCTCGGCATAGGGCTCGCGCGGGGGGCGCGACCACACCCGCCAGGTGCCGCTTCGATCGACGTGCAGCACATAGGCGACCAAGGCTCCGGCCAGCAGCACGCGGCACGCCAGCGTGACGATCACCGCCCCCATCTCGGCCTGTGGCGGCACGCCCAGCCCGCCGAACACCAGCCAGATGTCCAGCACGATGTTCAACAGATTGGCGGCCAGCAGCGCCACCATGCCCGCAATCGGGCGCTTCATCGCCTCGAGAAAGAAGGCGCAGGCGACATAGACAGCATGGACCGGCATCGAGAGCGCCAGCAGCACCAGCACCGGCGCTGCACGCTCGACCAGCGCGGGCTCCTGACCCAGCGCCAGCAGCAGCGGGCGGGCGAAGAGGGCCCCCGCGGCAGCGATCAGCGAGCCCACCATCAGCCCGTAGGCCACCCCGCGCCGCCAGACCGCACCCGAACGGTGCAGCTCGCCTGCCCCGGCATGGCGCGCGGCCATCACCTGCACACCGGTCAGAAGGCCCACCAGCACCATCAGCAGGACCGAGGCGGGCGCCGCCCCGATCATCAGGGCAGCCAGGGCATCGCCGCCATAATTGCCGACCACCACCGTGTCGGTGACGGTCATGCCCATGATCAGCAGGCGCGAGGCGATGATGGGGGCGGCCAGCCGTGCCAGTTCGGCCAGGTCCTCGCGCATGCGCGGACCGGCCCCTGGCGCACCGCACGCCTCTGCGTGTGTGAAGGATGTCCCCGTCATCACGGTCCTGTCGGCCGCGCCGCGCGGTATGTCCACCCCGCCCGGGCGCGTGCATCCGGGGCGGTTTCGTGCAAGTCTGGCCCCACTGCCCGAGGTGATGGCCATGCCCTTTGATCCTGCCCGTCCGACCGCGCCCGCGACCCATCCCGCGACACCGGCCCCGCCCGCGCCGGTGCCGAGGCGCGATCCGCGCCGTGATCCGCGCCGTGCGCGGCTGCCGGCGCGTGGTCTGGCTCTGGCCCTGCTGGCGGGTGCGGTATTGGCCGGCGCAGGCGTGGGGGCACTGATGCCGGCCGCGCCCCGCCTCGAGGATGCCGCGCTCGACCGCCTGCTGGTCGCGATGGCCGTGCTGAAGGGCGGCATGGGTGCGGTTCTGGTCGGGGCTGCCGCCTGGATGCTCGCGCGCATGCGCGGGGGCGGGGCAGACCATCCTGCGTGGACCGCATTGCACCTTGTGGCGGCCGGCCTGATGGCGGCAGGGCTGGTGCCCATGCTGACGCTGTCCGCGCCCGCCATGGGGGCTGGCATGTTCCACGTCGGCATGGTGGTGGGGGTCGTTGCCACGCTGGGCGATCCGCGCCTGCGCGCTGCCCTTGGCCGCGCGGTGGATGCCCGGCGCCACAGGCGCTGACCTGCCCTTGCGTCAGCACCTTCTGTCGTTAGGGTCACGCACGCGGCTTGGGAGGCGGCGATGGCACGGTTGTTCGGCCTTGTGATGGCAGCTGTGGCCGCCGGTCTTGCTGTCCTTCCGATCCCGGCCACGGCGCGAGAGGCGGCTCCGGCGGTCGAAGAACGCACCAGCGAGGGTGAGGTCTTCGTGCGCTCGGTCCCGGCGGTCAGAGCGGCCGAGGCCCTGACCGATGTCCAGGCCCGCGCGGTGATGTGCAGCGCGACCTCGATTCAGCTGACGGCCCGCGGGCGCCATGTGCTGTTTGACCGTCCCCAGACAAGTTTTTCGTTTCCCGCTGACAGCCGATTGCCCGCTGCCATGGTCCCGCAGGCTGTGGTGACGCTGGACTGGGCGCGCCTCACAGCCGTGCCGCGCCTGCTTGCAAGGGGGAGCATTGCCACCGTGTCCACCCTGCCCGATGGCGGGGTGGCCGTCATGGGGTCCGGGGGCGGCGTTGCCACCATCAGACCCGGCGGGCGGCCCATGACCTTCGACGGTGGGGCGCTTCCCAACCCGGAGGGTGCGGGCTTTCGCATTCTCAGCCACGCCGTGGTGAGCGTCGCGGGCGTGCGGTCGGGTGGGCGGACACGCGCGACGCTTTCGAGGATGCTGGCCGAAACCTCGCGCTTCGACAACCGGACGCCCCGAACGGTGATCGCGCGGCTGCTGACCCGGCGCGGCGTGAGCGACCTCGAGCGGCGCGCGGACGGAGGGCTGGTGCTGCGTACGGGCACTGCCGCGCCGACCGAGCTTCCGGTGCGGCTGGCGGCGCGCCGTGCAACCGGCAGCCGCGATGTCTGGCTTGCGCCGCAACGCGATGGCGACATTTCGGTATTGTCAGAAGACGCGCTGATCCGCGATGCGGGGCGCAATCCGACGCTGGTCACTGACCTGGACCCGCTGACCGGGTTCACCGCAGATGCCACCGATGGGGTGGTCGTCCTGGCGCATGGGCCGGACTCGCTGCGTGCGATCGAGCCGGATATGGCGACGGCGGTTGCACGGTTGAACACGCTGCTGGCCGCTGCCTTGTCGCGAGGGTGGCTGTTGCAGGACGTGGCGTGGGATACCCGCTCGGGACGGGCAGCGCTGGCATTCGGAGCCATGACCCGTGACCATCGCCTGCTGACGCTGGATGACGGGCGCACGACGCGCTTTCTCGCCTGCTCGCCCGCCGCATCCGAGGAGACCGGCGCGGCACCCGCCCCTGTCATCGATACGCCGCTCGAGATGCCGTCGGCGCCGGGCCCGCGGTTGTCCCTTACGACGCTTGACAGTGGCCCGTTCCGCGTCCGCATCGGCACGCTGGCCCCTGAGGGCACGCCGCGGGGGGTTGTGGTTCTGCCGGAGCCTGCAGGCGCGCCCTTTCCGAACCCGGCCACCGAACGGCTCGCTCCAAAGCTGCTGGCGGCCGGTTGGATGGTGATGGTGCCTACCCCGCACCCCGAGGCCATCCGCGCCCGCCCCGACCTCGAGGATGCGTCCATCACGACGGTCGATCAACGGATACAAGCCCTGGGCATCGCCGTAGCGCAATTCGCCCGCCAGGAGGCCGGCGGCCGCCCGATCGGCCTTGTTGTCGAGGGTTTCGGTGTCGAGTTTGGCAGCCACATCATCGCAGCACTTGGCGATGACCTGAGTGCGGGGGTTGTGGGACCGATGGTCCGCAATGCCTGGCTGACCGGTCAGGGCCTGTCGCTGCCCCATGACGGACCGGCGGTGTCGCTGAGCCCAAGACAACGCTTTGCCACGGTCGACCGGTGGTCGTTCGAGCGGTTCGGCGTGGCGTGCCGGCATCCGCGCGTCTGGACCATCAGCACTGACGTGATGGCGAGGCTTTTCAACATGGTCCGCCAGGCCTGCCCGCCCGAACGCCGGGTCGAGCGCCAATCGGCCCCCGTTACCGATCCCGTCGCGGTTTTCCTCGAACAGGCTTTGCCAGAGTCCCTGCGCAGCGCGGATGCGCCGTCCTCGCCCCCGCCCTGACGGGGCCTAGCCCTCGAAGCGGATCAGCGGCGGCGGCAGGGCCGCGCCGTCCAGATTGTGCAGGATGGCGCGGGCCATCGCCATCAGGCGCGCGGATGCGCGATGGTCGGGCGCGGCCGCCACCAGCGGCGTGCCGGTGTCTGCCGCCTCGCGCAGCGCGGGTTCCAGCGGCATCTCGCCTAGAAAGGGCACCCCGGCCGTCTGCGCGACGCTCCGCGCCCCGCCCTCACCAAAGATCGCAACCCTTTGTCCGCCCGCCTCCTCGTACCAGGCCATGTTCTCGATCACCCCCACGATCGGACAGGCGGTCCGGTCGAACATGGCGATCCCGCGCCGCACATCGGCCAGCGCGACTTCCTGCGGGGTGGAAACGATCACCGCCCCTGCCAGCGGCACCTTCTGCACCAGGGTCAGCTGGGCATCGCCCGTTCCGGGCGGCAGGTCGATGACCAGAAGGTCCAGCGGCGCGTCGGGCGTTCCCCAGGCCACGTCGGTCAGCATCTGTGTGATCGCCGACGTGACGATCGGCCCGCGCCAGATCATCGGCGCCTCGGCGTCGACCATGAAGCCCATCGACATCACCGGCACGCCATGGGCCTCGACAGGCACGATCTTCTCGCCGCTGCGGTCGGGATCGGCCTGGGTCAGCCCCATCATGGTGGGCATGGAGGGGCCATAGACATCCGCATCCAGCAGGCCGGTGCGCAGCCCCTGGCGTGCGAACGCCACCGCCAGATTCGCCGCGATGGTGGACTTGCCCACCCCGC
>DBAV01000193.1 GCA_002291875.1 Hyphomonadaceae bacterium UBA1001 | reverse complement strand
GAGAGGGCCACCGCGCGGTCCTCTTCCGGCCAGAGGCGCAGCAGCGAGCGCCACAGCGGCACATGCCGCACGCGGCCGACCATCACGTTCGTCAGCACATCGAGGCGCGGCACCAGGTTGAACTGCTGGAACACCATGGCGCATTCGCGCCGCCACTCGCGCAGCGCCTCGCCACGCAGCGCCGTCACATCCTGGCCCTGGAAGAGGATCCGGCCCTCGCTCGGGTCCGTCAGGCGATTGATCATGCGCAGCAGCGTGGATTTCCCCGCGCCCGAGCGCCCGATGACGCCGACCATCTGCCCCGCGGGGATGGTGAGCGTCACCTGGTCCACCGCCGTCTTGGCGCCGAAGCGCCGGGTCAGTCCCTCGATTTCCAGCATTTGGCCTGCCTGTTGATAACGGAGCGCCTTAGCCGGGCAGCCGTGACAGAGGCGTGACGGTTGCGCGAAAGACGCGTGGCGCTTGCGCGGGCGGGCCATGCGCGTAGCCTGCCGCCCAAATATCGGAGGAAGCCCCATGCATCGCCGCCTGCTGCTGGCCACGCCCGCGCTGCTCGCCACCCCTGCCCTCGCGCTGGAGTTTCCCTCGCGCGCCGTCTCCGTCGTCTCTGGCTAGGCGCCCGGCGGCGTGACGGACATCACGAGCCGCGCGGTGGCGGAGCGGATGGCGCGCGAGCTCGGCCAGCCGGTCGTGGTCGAGAACCGCGTCGGCGCCGCGACGGCGGCGGCGAACACCCATGTGGCGCAGGCGCGGCCCGATGGGCACACGCTGCTGATGGGCACCTCGACTCTCGCCATCAACCCGGCGCTGCAGCCCAACCTGACGCCGCGCGAGCCGATGCGCGAGCTGGCGCCCATCGGCATGGTGTTCCGCACCGCCTTCGTGCTGCACGTCCACCCCTCGGTGCCCGCGCGCACGACGGAGGAGTTCATCGCCCATTGCCGCGCCAACCCGGGCCGCGTGAACTTCGGATCGAGCGGCACGGGCGCGGTGAACCATCTCGCGCAGGCGCTGCTGGTGGCGCGCGCCGGCCTCGACGCGGTGCACATCCCCTTCCGCGGCGGCGCGCCGGCGCTGATCGAGCTGCGCGCGGGCCGCATCCAGGCGATGTTCCAGGCGGTGCTGGAGGCGTTGCCCGCGGTGCGCGAGGGGGCGACGCGCGGCCTCGCCATCTCGGGCCCCGAGCGCAACCCGCTGCTGCCCGACCTGCCGCCCGTGGCCGCCGCCGTGCCCGGCTTCGAGGCGGTGTTCTGGCAGGGCCTCTTCGCCCCCGCCGGCACGCCCGAGCCCATCCTCGGCCGCCTCGGCACCGCGCTGCGCGCCGCCACCGAAGATGCGGCGCTGCGCGCGCGCATGGCCGAGCAGGGCGTGGACATCGTGACCGGAGACGCCCACATGCTGCGAGATCTGCTGGCGCGGGAGACGACCCAATGGGGCGAGCTGATCCGCGCCGCCAACATCCGCCCCGAATAGGCGAAACCGGAGTGACCCCGATGCGCGCCCTGCTCCGCCCGATCCTCGCCGCCCCCTTGCTTGGCGGACTGCTGCTCGCCGGCTGCGGGGCGATCGATTCGAGCCCCGGCGCCTCGGGCTTCCCCGACATCAGCATCGGGACCCCCGGCTTTTCGCGCGGGGAGATGCGCACAGACGGCACCATCACGCTGGACCGTGAGGTGCCGATCCGACCCATCCGGGTGAATTAGTTTTCGCGCCCTCAGGGGCTTTTCCCGCCCTCAGGCGCCGGACACGGATTTTTCCGCGCCCTCAGGCGCCGGGCGCGCGCATCCGCGCGCTTGGCTGCCCCGCGCCGCTGAAGCGCCAGGCCGCGCTGTCAGGTGGGCGGCGCCGGCCGCGTGCGCGGCCGGATCCTCGCGGCGCGCGCCTGTCCTGTCACGCAGAACTTTCGCGTTGTCGAACGCCGCCCCCACACCCTGGCGCACCCGCACGCCCCCGCTCCATACTCGCGGCCAGAAGAACCATCGGGGAGGACATCCATGCGCGGCCTCATGCAGGAGCACCCGCTCCTCGTCTCGTCGCTGCTCGACCACGCGGCGAAGCATCATCCGGGTGCCAAGCTCGTCTCGGTGGACACGGCCGGCGCCGTCACGCGCGGCACCTGGCGGGACGTGGCGCATGACGCGAAGCGCGTGGCGCAGGCGCTCGCGCGGCGCGGCGTGCAGCAGGGCGAGCGCATCGCCACGCTGGCCTGGAACACGCGCCAGCACCTTGCGGCCTATTACGGCATCTCGGGCATGGGCGCGGTGCTGCACACGGTGAACCCGCGCCTCTTCCCCGACCAGATCGCCTACATCCTGGAGGACGCGGCGGACACGCACCTCTTCGTGGACCCCACGGTGCTGCCCGCCGTCACCGCGATCGCGGACCGGCTGCCGAAGTCGCTGCGCGCGGTGGTGCTGATGGGCCCCGTGGCGGAAAAGCCCGCCCTGCCGGTCGAGGTGCTGGACTTCGACGCCTTCATCGGCGCGGAGGATGGCGACTACGGCTGGCCCGTCTTCGACGAATACCAGGCGAGCTCGCTCTGCTACACCTCCGGCACCACCGGCATGCCCAAGGGCGTGCTCTACACCCACCGCTCCACCGTGCTGCACG
>DBAV01000230.1:11071-11228 GCA_002291875.1 Hyphomonadaceae bacterium UBA1001 | reverse complement strand
GCGCGAGCGCCTGCTGGCGGAAACCGAGCTGCTCGAAGCCAGCCTGGTGCGCCTGGACGCCGAGGCGGCCGACACCGCCGCCGTCATCGCCGTCTTCCGCGCCTTCGGCGGCGGGGCCTGAGCGGCCCCAGAGGCCGGCCCGCCGGAGCCCGCGCTT
>DBAV01000230.1:0-10753 GCA_002291875.1 Hyphomonadaceae bacterium UBA1001 | reverse complement strand
GGCCCGCCGGAGCCCGCGCTTCCAGGCGCGGCCGTGCGCGCAACACTGGGCTTGGAAGCCCGGGCTACTGATCTCGCTTCCGTGCTGGCGGTCGAAACACAAGGTCCGCCCCGCCGGAGCCCGCACTTCCAAGCGCGGCCGTGCGCGCAACACCGGGCTTGGAAGCCCGGGCTCCTGATCTCGCTTGCGTGCTGGCGGTCGAAACACAAAGTCCGCCCCGCCGGAGCCCGCGCTTCCAAGCGCGGCCTTCGCCGCCACACCGGGCTCGGAAGCCCGGGCTCCGAGGAACGCTATTTCGCGGATCCTACAGGGTCGAGCGAGGCCGCCGGGCTGCGGGTGGCCGCGCGGGCGGCCAGGACCACGGCGACCGCCACCAGGGCCGAGCCCAGCCAGTCCAGCGGGCCGAAGGACTCGTCGAACAGCTGCCAGGCCACACCGGCCGAGACCACCGGCTGGACCAGCAGCAGCACCACCGCGAGGTCGGCCGGCAGCCGCCCCAGCGACCACGCCAGCGCCCCCTGTCCGCCCAGATGCGACACCAGGCCCAGCACCAGCAGCGGTCCGAACGCCGCCAGGCCCGATGCCATGTCCCAGCCGGCCACCGGCGTGGGCGGCAGCAGCGGCTCGCCCGCCGCCAGGGCAAACACCAGCGCAAACGGCAGGGCGGTCAGCGTGGTCAGCGTCATCACGCCCACCGCGTCCATCGCGGCGCGGACCTCGCGCGTCAGCAGGATGTAGACCGCATACCAGACCGACGTCAGGACCGCGAGGCCATCCCCCAGAAGCGCCTGTCCATCCCCGCGCGACAGCGTTGCCCCCGACAGGGTGGCCGCCCCCACCAGCCCGACCAGCGCGGCCGGAAGAAAGCCTTGCGAGGGGCGCGTGCGGAACAGCAGCCACGCCCCCAGGGCCACCGGGATCGGCGTCAGATTGGCCAGCAGTGTCGCGTTGGCGACCGTGGTGAGGTGGATCGAGACATGCCAGGTGGCCAGGTCGAGGGCAAAGAACAGCCCCGCCAGCGACCCCAGCACCAGGGTGCGGCGCGCGGTCGGCACACGCTCGGCGCGGCGCGGCCGCAGGGCCAGCCACACCACCACCAGCACCGCCGAGGCCAGCGCCAGGCGCCAGAAGGCGGTCGCCTGCGGCCCCAGCTCGGACAGCCGCACGGCCACCGGCGCCAGCCCGATCAGCATGGCGCCCGCCATGGTGGCGAGGACCGGCAGGGCATTGGCGGACGTGATCATTCGCCGCCCTCGCCCGCCGCCCGGGGGCGGTCAAGCGTCGTGGTCAGGCGGCCACACACACCGCCGCCATCTCGGGCGTGCGGTTGCGGTCGATGGTGTCGCGCAGGGCGGCCGGCAGGTGGGCCGTCCAGCGCACGCAGTCCAGCGCGATCACGGCATCCACCGTGTGCCCGTCGGACGACAGCGGCAGGCGGGTCCAGATCTGGGTGGCGATGCGCGGGTCCTGACGTCCCGTCGCCGGCGCCGCACCCCAGACCGGACGCCGCATCCGGATGGCGTCGCGAAAGGTCTGGACCCAATAGTCCGCGGCGCTGCCGAACGGCATGTCAGCCACGGCCAGGCCCGTGATCTCGCGTCCATAGAGGTTGCGCAGCCCGGTACCGGCCAGCCGGACACGGCCCGGCTGATGCCCGTCGGTGTCGACAATGCTGACATGTGGCAGCAGCGCGACCATGCGCGACGGTGCGATGTCGCGGCGCGAAGGCAGGCGTCCGCCGACCGCCGCATGATCCCAGAGTTCCACCAGACGACGCTGTTCGTCGATCTGGAACGTGGTGTTGGCAGAGCCCCCGCTCATCAACATTTTTCGCTCCCATCAGCCCGATTTGTCCCGACCCGAGTTCTTAATGAGCGTTAACCGTCGAATCGGGCAAGACCCTGCGTTCAGCCGCGGAATCCATGCGGAATCGGGGATAATCCGCGTTTCGGCACCGAAAGTGTCGAGTCGGGGAAAGGCTCGTTCCACCAGCGTGACACCCGCCGGGCCCGCCCTTGCAGCAAGCGGGGCACCGAACTTATCCACATGAAACTTCAGTGACGGGGCACACGCCCGCGCCCGTTGCCGCGCCCGGGGCGGCCCTCGGACCCCGCAGACCGCGGCATCCGCCGCGCGCGCAGCGGCGGCGGCCTGGCCGGATGGCGGTGCGCGGGGTTGCAGCGTGCGCGGTGTCAGGACGGGCGGTGCGCCAAGGCGCGCCAGGCGATGTCACGCCGGCAAAAGCCGCCCTTCCAGTCGATCCGGTCGACGGCGGCATAGGCACGGTTGACCGCGTCGGCGATGTCCTCGCCCAGCGCGCTGACCGTCAGCACCCGCCCGCCATCGGCCAAGAGGCTGCCATCGGCGAGGCGGCGCGTGGCCGCGTGAAAGACCACCACGTCGGCTTCCTGCTCGGCGCGCTCGAGCCCGACGATCTCTGACCCTCTGGCGACGGTGCCCGGATAGCCATTGGCCGCCATCACCACCGCCACCGCGGGGCGGGGGTCGAAATCGTCCACCGACACGTCGGCGGTGCGCAGGTCGCCCCGCGCGCACGCCATCAGCAGCGCCGCCAGGTCACCCCGAAAGCGGCGCATCAGCACCTGGCATTCCGGGTCGCCGAAGCGGACATTGTATTCGATCAGGCGCGGCCCCTCGGCGGTCACCATCAGGCCGGCGAACAGCACGCCGCGGAAGGGCGCGCCCTCGGCGGCCATGCCGCGCACGGTCGGCAGCACGATCCGCTCCATCGCCTGCTGGGCCACCTGCGGGGTGAACACGGGTGCGGGTGCATAGGCCCCCATGCCGCCGGTGTTGGGGCCGGTGTCGCCGTCGAACGCCCGCTTGTGGTCCTGGGCCGCGCCGAACAGCACGGCGCGCTCGCCATCGCACAGGGCGAACAGCGACACCTCTTCGCCGGGCATGTATTCCTCGATCACCAGGCGGGTGTCGGTGCCACCGAACACCCCGTCCAGGATGCGGTCGATGGCCTCGTCCGCCTCGCGGCGGGTTTCGGCGATCACCACCCCCTTGCCGGCGGCCAGGCCATCGGCCTTGAGCACGAAGGGCGGTTCCAGGCTGGCCAAATGGCCCTTGGCGCGCAGCCGGTCGGTGAACACCGCGTAGGCGGCGGTGGGGATGGCGTGGCGGGCGCAGAAGTCCTTGGTAAAGCTCTTCGAGCCCTCGAGCCGGGCGGCGGCGCGGTCGGGACCGAAGGTGGCGATGCCGTGCGCGGCCAGCGCGTCGGCCAGCCCGTCCACCAGCGGCCCCTCGGGCCCCACGACCACCAGGTCCACCGCCTCGGATCGCGCCAGTGCCACCAGCCCCGCCAGGTCGTGCGCCGGCACCGAGGCCAGCCGGGCATGGCGGGCAATGCCGGGATTGCCCGGCGTGGCGATGATCTCGGCAACCGAGGGCGAGCGTGCGAGTGCCCAAGCCAGAGCGTCTTCGCGCGCCCCCGAACCGATCAGCAGGATCTTCATGACAGCCCCGAAAGCGGATGATCTTGTGGCGCGACTCGGGCCGGCCTGACCAGCCCGCCTGCTTCACCCATCCAGCGGGTCCTGCAGCAGGGCCCGCACCCGCTCCCAATAGCCGGTCGCAGGCTTGTCGCGGACCCAGTCGGCCAGTGCGTCCGCATCGATGAAACCGCGGTTCAGCGCCACTTCCTCGGGCGAGGCGATCAGCAGGCGTGTGCGCGACTGCAGCGTGCGGATGAATTCGGACGCCTCGAACAGGCTCTCGGGCGTGCCGCCGTCCAGCCAGGCCACCCCGCGCCCCATCGGCGCCACGTCCAGGGTGCCGGCCTCCAGATAGGCCCGGTTGATGTCGGTGATCTCGAGTTCACCGCGGCGCGAGGGCACCACATGGCGGGCCATGTCCCACACCCGCGCGTCGTGGAAATAGAGCCCAGGCACCGCCAGGCGCGAGCGCGGGGCGGCGGGCTTTTCCTCGATCGAGCGGGGCCGTCCGTCGGCGTCCAGCGTCACCACGGCAAAGGCCCGCGGGTCGCCCACCTCGCAGCCGAAGATCGTGGCGCCCCGGGGCCGGGCGGCGGCGGTCTCGAGGCGACGGATCAGGCCGTCGCCGTGAAAGATGTTGTCACCGAGCGCCAGCACCGGCGCGCTGCCCTCCAGCCGCCCGGCGGTCAGCCGATAGGCGTCGGCGATGCCGCGCGGGGCGTCCTGCACGGCAAAGTCGATCGACAGGCCCCATTGCGCGCCCGTGCCCAGCAGGCGCCGGAAGGCGGGCGCCTCGTCGGGGCCGGTGATGACCGTGATGGCGCGCACCCCCGCCAGCATCAGCGTGGTCAGCGGATGGAACACCAGCGGCTTGTCCCACACCGGCAGCAGGTGCTTGTTCACGCCCGCGGCAATCGGTGACATGCGGCTGCCGGTGCCGCCGGCCAAAAGGATGCCGGGCCGGCTCATCGCGCCCCTCCCAGGCCCAGCCGCGCGCGCGGCGCCAGCAGACCCGCCTGCGCGCGGGCCACATACCACCCCACCACGTCGGCCAGGGTGCGGTCCAGCGTGCGGCCCGCCCGCCAGCCCAGAAGGGCATTGGCGGCCGAGGGGTCCACGGCATAGCGGCGATCATGGCCCGGCCGGTCGGGCACCGGCGTGATGGCGCTGGCATGGGGGCGCGCGTCCGCCCGCGGGGCCATCGCGTCCAGCGCCGCGCAGACCTGTTCCGCGAGGGCGCGGTTGGTGGTCGGCGCATCGGGCCCGAACAGCACCCGCGCGCCGGCCGGGCGGGCATGGCCCAGCGCCATCAGGCCATCCACCAGGTCCTCGACATGCACCCAGGCCCGCTGGTGGCCGCCATCTCCATAAAGCGGCAAGGGATGGCCCGCCAGCGCGTGCGCGACCAGTGTGGGGATCAGTTTCTCGGGGTGCTGCCAGGGTCCGAACGCATTGCCGGCATGGGCGATCGCCGCGCCCACGCCATAGGTCGTGGCCCAGGCCGACACCAGATGGTCCGCCCCGGCCTTCGAGGCGGCATAGGGGCTGCGCGGCGCATAGGGGCTGTGGGGTCCAAAGGCCGTGCCGGCCGCGGCCTCGCCGAACACCTCGTCGGTGGACATGTGGACGACAAAGGGGCGCGGGGTGGCCCGTGCCACCGCCTCGAGCACGCACGCCGTGCCGATCACATTGGTGCGCACGAAGGCCGCCGGGCCGTCGATCGAGCGATCGACATGGGTTTCGGCGGCCAGATGGAACACCGTGTCGATGTCCGGGTCCATCGCCCCCGCAAGGGCCTGGGCGTCGGCCACGTCGCCGCGCACCTCGCGCAGCAGCGGGTTCGCGCGCACCGTGTCCAGCGCCTCGGGCTGGGCGGCATAGGTGCCGGCGTCCAGCACGCTTACTGCCATGCCTTGCGCGATCAGCCTGCGCACCAGCGCCGAGCCGATGAAGCCCCAGCCGCCGGTGACCAGGACCGATTTCACAACAGCTCCCACGCGGCGGTCAGCACCGACACCAGCCGGTTGTGGCGCTGGCGGATGATGTCGGGAATCCAGGCCTCCTGGCGGGCCAGGTCGCGGGTGAGCGCGAAGTCGGCCGTGCCGCGAAGGGCGGCCCGATCGAAATACACCCGCCGCTTTTCGTCGAAATCCAGCGCGTCGGCGGCCTTGTTGGCGTTTTCCGTCAGCACGCAGAAATTGCCCAGCAGGTTCACCAGGTCCACCCGATCGCGCTCGGACCAGCGCCGCCCCGACCAGCGCTCGCCCGCGCCGCGCGGCAGGATGTGCTCGACCGTGGCCTTGCGCGCGCGCAGCACGTCCGGCCCCTCGCCCTCCGGCAGGGCCGCGTTCAGGCGGAACACCAGCGCCCGGCGCAGATCCTTCTGGTCCAGCGGCTCGGAGATCGCCTTCAGCATCCGCTCGGTCTCTTCGGGCCGCAGCGCGAAGGCGCCCTCGGGGTCGTCGAAGGCGTCCTCGGCATCCAGCGCGCGCAGCAGGGCCCGATAGCGGCGCGGCCGGCGGTCCTGGGGAATGATGTTCAGCGCCAGCCCGAAGGCCAGCCGTTCGAGGCGCACCAACACCCGTTCGAGCACGGCCGGACGCTCGGAGAAGCGGCGGATGGCCTCGAGTGCGACCGGCTTCCAGCCGTCCTGGGGCAACAGGGTCATGTAGCGCAGGTGCGGCTGGCGGGTCAGCGTATCCAGCACCGTGCCCGGCTGGGGCATTTCGGACGGCAGAGCGGGCTGCAGCAGGGCCCAGACGTCGGCGCAGGTCGGCAGGGTGCGGTCCATGAACTGGCGCGGGTCCTCGCGCTCGAGCACGGCGCGGCGGAAGTCGCTGAGGATGGTCGAGCCCTCGCCGTCGCGGTTGCGGATGTAGATGGTGCGCAGCGCCGACAGCAGGCTGCCAAAGCTGGCCCGGCCCAGCCGGGTCTCCATCTCGTCCCAGCGCGTGCCCGCACGCTCGGTTTCCTCGGGCGTCAGTCCGGCGCGTTCCAGGAATTCGGACTTCAGGATGTCCGCGGGCGACAGATCGCGCCCGCGGTCGTTCTGGGTGCGGAAAAGCCGATAGGCCGAGGTGGGGTCGTGCGCCTTCAGGACCACGAACAGCACATTGTCGACCAGAAAGTCCGCAAGGCGGCGGCGGTCGGGCGGCTCGAGCGCGGCCAGCGCCTTCCACAGCAGCACCGCGGCGCTGCGGATGCGCTCGCGCGGTTCACTGTCGGTGATGCCCGCCGCCGGCTCGAGCACCGTCGAGCGCAGCGCGCCCTCGCCCTGCACGCAGTCGCGAAAGAAGTTCGCATCCATCGGGCGCAGCGCGATGCGCCAGCGTGGCCCCTGGCCGGGCAGGGCACCGTCGGCGATCAGGGCGTGCAGGCCATCCGCGCGGGCGGGCTCGGATTCGAGGTCGCGCAGCGCGGCCAGCAGGATGGTGATGGTGGTCAGGCGCTGCTGGCCGTCGACCACATCGAACACGCCCTCGCGCTCGCCGTGCACCAGCACGACCCCGCCCATGTAATAGACGTCGTCCTCGCCGATCGCCTCGTGTTCCAGCGCGGCCTGCACCACGTCGTCGAACAGCTGGCCGACCTCCTTGTCGGTCCAGGCAAAGGGCCGCTGCAGCGGCGGAAGGCGCAGCCACTGGCCGGCGCCGAACAGCTCGCGCAGGGTCATGTCCCGTGCCGACACCCGTCGCGCCATCGCTCGCCCGTCTCCGGCCGGCGCTCCAGGGCCGGCAGGTGGTGCGTTAGCGGTCAGGGCGGGGGGCGGCTAGGGGCGCGGCCGCCACCGGCCGCAGCCGCGCGGCCGGGTGTTGCAGTCCTGTCACACAACGGGTTGGCGTGTGGCGCCGCGGCGTCAGTGCCGGAAGGTCACCGTTAAGGCGGCATAGTTTTCGCGCGCGCTGGCGTTTTCGGCGCTGACCTCGCGCGAGAGCAGGGACACCGAGCTCTGGATGCCGTGCAGCTCCATCGCCACGCCCGCCTGCATGTCGCCGACCGTCAGCTTGTCCTCCAGCTTCATGTCCGAGAGCGCCGGCCGTGGGCCGTTCGCCAGGTCATAGGTCAGCACCTGGTTCTCGGCGCCGGCGAACAGATACATCGAGCGACGCGCCGGGTCGCGCGGGTCGGGTGTCAGGTCCAGCCCCAGCCGGACCTCGGCCCCGCGCCGCAGGGTGTCACCCAGCCGGGTGCGCTCGATGGTTGCTCGCGGGGTCAGGGTCACGTCGACCGGCAGGCCGGTGGCCGCGCGCGGTGCGCTGATGTCGAAGGCATAGGTGATGCGCCGTCCCTCGGCCGCATCGAGGCCCGACAGCGGGTCGGCGGCGCGGGCGATGGTGGCGCGGTCGCCATCGCCGGCCAGGCGCCGGGTCACGCTGTCCGCCCGCCGCGCCGCTTGGGGCCGAAGGGGTGCGGCCACGGTCTGGGGCTGAAGGCGCTCGCGCGCGGAACCGGGCACCAGCGCCGGCGAAGGGTCCGAGAAGGCGAAATCGGGGGCCGCGCTGGAAAGCTGAAGCCGCAGGGCCGGCGAGCGGATGTCCGAATGGTGGGTGGACACTGCGGCCCCCGGCGCGGCACGCGCGGTGGTCATCGGCTCGTCCGCCAGCGCCAGCTGGGGGGCGATCAGGCCCGCAGAAGCCAGAGAAGCTGCGCATGCGGTCCAACGGACTGTCCGGATGAGCGTCATGGCCAACGCCTCCCCTGTTGTCGTCTGCCCAGCCTCCGCCTCAAGGATTAACAAATCCCGCGCGGACGTGGATGAAACTTCCGTAACGACGTGCACGACCGTTCATTCCCGTTAACCGACACAATGGCGCAGGGGAGAGGACTCGACGCGGCGTGCACGGACGGGCAGGACTGGACCATGACCCCGTTCGACCGCATCACCGCCGTGGCAGCGCCCCTGACGCTGGCCAACGTCGACACCGACCAGATCGTTCCAAAGCAGTTCCTGGCCACCACCGGGCGCAGCGGGCTGGCGCGTGCGCTGTTCCACGACATGCGCTTTGACGCCGATGGCCAGCCCCGCCCCGACTTTGTCCTGAACCAGCCGGCCTATGCCGGAACCGGCATCCTGATCGCCGGTGCCAACTTTGGCTGTGGCTCCTCGCGCGAGCATGCGCCCTGGGCGCTGGCCGATTTCGGCATAAGGTGCGTGATCGCCCCGTCCTTTGCCGACATCTTCCACATCAACTGCTTCAACAACGGCATGCTGCCCGTAACGCTCGAGGCTGCCGCGGTGGAGGCGCTGGCCGCCCAGGCACTCGGCGGCAACCATGTGTTCACGGTGGACCTCGAGGCCTGCACGGTGACCGCTCCGGACGGCACCGTCCACGGCTTTGCGATCGACCCGGCGCGGCGCGAAAAGCTGCTGCGCGGCCTCGATGACATCGGCACCACCCTGGCCGTGGCCGGGGCGATCGACCAGTGGGAGGCGCGGGACCGGCTGATGCGGCCCTGGCTGGCGCGCGCCTGAGCCGCCACTCCGGCCAGGCGCATCAGCACCGGGATTGGCGCGGCCGCGCGGGTGGTGTAAGGCCCCTTTCGCGTGGACCGCGAACGCGGCCTGCCGACGCCCCCCGAGCCCGGCCGTCGAGCCGGGCCGTTTCGTTTCCGGCCCCCCGTCATCCGCGCCGGACGCTCTGCGCCCGGCCGCCACAGCCGAGGAGTGCCCCAATGCCGATCCTGATGCCCAAGGCCACCGCCGTGTGGCTGGTCGAGAACACCACCCTGTCCTTCGACCAGATCGCCGACTTCTGCGACCTGCACCCGCTCGAGGTCCAGGGCATCGCCAATGACGAGGTCGCCAAGGGCATTCGCGGCGTCGACCCGATCGCCGGTGGCACCCTGTCGCGCGACGAGATCGACCGCGGCGAGGCCAATCCCGACCACCGCCTGCGTGCGCTCGAGCCCAAGCAGATCGACCTGCCCAACCGCAAGCCCAAGAAGGCCCCGCGCTATACGCCGGTGATCCGTCGCGGCGAAAAGCCCAATGCGGTGATGTGGATCCTCAAGAACCACCCCGAGATGACCGACGCCCAGATCGTCAAGCTGATCGGCACCACCAAGGACACCATTGAAAAGGTCCGCTCGCGCACGCACTGGGACATCCAGAACCTGCGCCCGACCGACCCGGTGACCCTGGGCCTGGTGTCCCAGATCGAGCTGGACGCGGCCGTGCGCAAGGCCGACGACGCCGCGCAGCGGACCAAGGGGCGCGCGTCCGCGGCCGACGGTCCGACCCTGCGTCCGGCATCCGAAACCGTCGATCGCGCGGTGTACGACGAGCGCGACTGAAGACGCCGGGGGGCGGCGCGCGGACCGGCTGGTTCAGGCGGCCGCGTGCACGTCCCGCAGCGCGTCCAGCGCATTGCCGCCGGCAAAGACAAACGCGTCCACGCCGGCCGCCCGCCACCCCGCCTCGTGCTCGCCCGGCCGTCCGGCCAGCAGCACGCGGCGTGCACCCGCCGCCTTCAGCGCCTGCGCCAGGCCGGCGGCGTGTCCGGCATAGCCCTCGTCACTGCCGCACACGATCGCCACCCGCGCGCCCGAGGCTGAAAATGCGCGTGCGCACGCAGCGTTGTCGGCGTGCACTTCGGCATCGCCCGTCAGGCGCACCCCGCCCGCCGCCAGCAGGTTGCGCGCAAAGCCCGCCCGCGCCGCAAAGTCGGACAGCGGGCCGACGGTTGCTGTGAACGCCACAAGCCCGCGCGCCTCACCCTCGGTCCGCAGCGCCTCGAACGGGGCCGAAAGGCGCATGGGCGCAAAGGGGCCCGCGGGCTGGCGGCGGCCCTCGGGGAAGGGCAGGAAGGCCGGCAGGGTCTCGCCGGGCAGGGGGTATTCGGACACCCCCACCAGGGCATGGCGGCGTGTCGCAACCGCCGCCTGCAGCGCCTCGCGCGCACGCTCCACCCGCTCGGCCAGCCCGCCCGACACCAGCGACGCCGCCAGGCCGCCCTCGCCCTCGATGGTCTGGAAGGCCGACCAGCCCGCGCGCGCCAGGCCATCGGTGGCGGCCTCGAACGCCCACGCTCCGCCCGCCGGGTCGACCACATGGCCCAGCCGGCACTCTTCCATCAGGACCAGCTGGGTGTTGCGCGCCAGGCGCATCCCCTGGGCGGTGGGCAGGCCCAGCGCATCGGTCAGCGGACGCACCGCCAGCGACCGTGCGCCGCCCGCCACCGCCGCGAAGGCCGCCGCGGTGGTGCGCAGCGGGTTCACCCACGGGTCGGCCCGGCTCATCATGCGCGCCCCGGTGATGGCGTGGATGCGCGCCGGCAGGGCCTCGCCCAGCA
>DBAV01000019.1 GCA_002291875.1 Hyphomonadaceae bacterium UBA1001 | reverse complement strand
CCATCGCAGCAAAACCCCACCCTCGGTGGATAAGTCCCGGGTCCGATGCTGACGCACCGGCCCGGGATGACGGTAGGGGAAAATGCGCGCGGGAGAGAGGCGGGTCAGGGTTCGGAGGATGGGGCTGCGGCGCTGGCGCGGCCACCCAGCGGGGCGAGGGCCTCGACCTTCAGGTTGAGCTTGTCGGCCAGCTGCTGGCGCGCGCGGTTCACCCGGCTCTTCATGGTACCGACGGCACAGCCGCACACCGCGGCCGCTTCCTCGTAGGACATGCCCTCGGCGCCGATCAGGGTCAGCGCCACCCGGTGATCGCGGCTGAGCGTCCCGAACGCCGCCTTGAAGTCCATCAGGTCCAGATGGCTGTCCTGGTTCGGCTTGGATTCCAGGCGCGCGGCATGGATCCCGTCCACATCCGCCACCTCGTGACGCCGCTTGCGCAGGTTCGAATAGCAGGTGTTGCGGATGATGGTGAACACCCATGCCCGCAGGTTCGAGCCCGGCATGAAGCGGTCAATGCTGGCCAGCGCCTTGGTCAGCCCCTCCTGGACCAGGTCATCGGCTTCGGTGGCGTTGTTGCACAGCGATCGCGCGAACGCGCGCAGATTGGGCAGCAGCGTCACCAGCTCGGCACGCACCTGGCGGCGGCTGGCCTGACGGGCCCGTTCCAGCTCGTGTTCGGACATGCCCTGCGCCGTGATGTCCGCCATCGCCGCGGGCAGTGTGGGCGCGGTTGCCCCAGCATCGGACATCGCGATCACCTCATGCATTGGAGCGCTCTGCCGGCGTCGGGCTGACGGCCGTGGTGGAGGCCGCATCGTTTTCGGCCTCGCCGGCGGCGGGCTCGTCGAGGCGCCCCAAAAGGTCCAGCAGGCTTGCCGGGATGGGTTCGGAGGCGACCTCCTCGAACACGAGCCTCAGATTGCGCGTGATCTCGTCGTCCGATTTCGATGGAGGCATCCCGCCCGCTCCTGAACCCGATGGCCGATGTTTCGCCATGCCCGTGTTTTCCCCCGTGAAGACCGTTACATCACAGCCGCTCGCAACGCGCGACCGCTGCATCAGTTCCATCGGGCACGGAACTTTTTTCGCAGGCCCGCGTTTCGAGCGCGGTGGCGGGGTGCGAACCCCTGTTCTCCACACGTCCGTTCAGGGAGTTTCTCATGGTCCTTTCGCAACAACTGGCACCCCAGCTTCCGCCGCTGCGCCGCTATGCCCGCGCACTGACCGGCAGCCAGAAAAGCGGCGATGCCTATGTTGCCGCCACCATCCAGGCCATTCTCGACGACCGCACCCTGTTCGACCTCGGCCTGCCGACCCGCGTGGCGCTCTACAAGGTGTTCCATTCGATCTGGTCGACCTCGACGGTCGAGCCGGCCATTCCGGACCAGCCCATGGAAGCGATGGCGCAGACCCGGCTGGCCCAGCTGCCCGCGATGCACCGCCAGGCGCTGCTGCTGACCACGATCGAGTCGTTCACGGTCGAGGACGTGGCGCGCATCTTCGGCACCGAGGTCGCCGACGTGCATGCACTGGTGTCCCAGGCCCGTGACGAGATCCACGCCCAGACCCGCGCGCGCGTTCTGGTGATCGAGGACGAGGCGCTGATCGCGCTCGATCTCACCGACATGCTGACCCGGCTGGGACACAATGTGGTGGCGGTCGCCGACACGGCGGGGACGGCGATCGAGGCGGCCCAACGCCATCGGCCCGACATCGTGCTGGCCGACATCCAGCTGGCGGATGGCTCGAACGGCATTGATGCGGTCAATTCCATCCTGTCCGAAATCAAGTTGCCGGTGATCTTCATCACCGCCTATCCCGAACGGCTGCTGACCGGCGAAAAGCCCGAGCCGACCTGGTTGATCCCCAAGCCCTTCCGCCGCGAGACGGTGGCCGCCGCGGTCAGCCAGGCGCTGTTCTTCCATCCCGCGCGCGAAGTCGCCTGAGCGTCACGGCCACACGCGAAAAGCTGGGCCCCGCACCATGCCGGTGCGGGGCCCTATGCTTTCAGGGATCCAGAACCCCGTCCTAGCCACCAAAGCGATAGCGGGCGCCGATGGTGATGGCATGGACCGAGGTTTCCACCTCGCCGGTCACGTCGAAGTCCAGATCGCCCTCGTCGAAACTGGCGCTTTCGGCATCGAGATACCGATAGCCGATCTCGAGCGAGGAGCTGTCGGTGAAGGGCACCGAAACACCCGCCTTGGCCTGCCACAGGAACACCTCGTCCTGGGCTTCGAACGGCCCGTACTCGACGTCCAGCCGGCCATAGCCGATGCCGGCCCCGAGATAGGGCCTGACACGCGCACCTTCGGCAAAGTCGAAGAGCAGGTTGGCAAACCCGCCGAACACCGAGACGTCGGCCGAGGCAAAGTCGACATCCTGTCCTTCGTCGCCGGTGTCGAAGATGTCGTCGAAATTGTCTTCGGCATCGTCGGTTTCGTTGTTGGTATAGAGCACCTCGACCTCTCCGCGCCAGTTGGGCGCGATGAAGTCGTTCGCACCCAGGGTCAGGGCGAACTGCCAGCCCACATCGAGGTCACTGTCACTGGCAAAGGGGAGCGCGCCCGAGCCTTCCGGCCCGGTCGTGGTTCCGGCGAACGAGACATCCCCCGCAACGCCGATCCCGGCATTCCAGCCGATATAGCCGCCAGGGCCGAAGGACCCCTGCCCTTCGGGCGGAAAGAGCGCGCCGGTCCAATCGGCACCGCGCGCGCCCGCCACGCCCGTCCCCGCCATCGAGGAGGCCGCGTTTGCCCCCGATGCACCCCCGATCTGCTCGAACGCCACCTGACGCAGCGGCGCGGGGTCCGCGTGCGCGAGCGCTGTCCAGCCTGCGCTAGCGACGGCCATTGCAAACAGCGCCGCCTGGCGCAGCCATTGGTTCTTCATTGCTTCGACTCCTGGCTGTCCCCGCCCGCCCGGATCGAATTTCAATAGGTCCCGGGCGGATCGCTTGCCGGAAAGCTTTCGTCCGCACGCTGATCGACGCGGTCCCACCGCCGGGGCGGGAACTGCATTGCGTCGCGCCCGGCATCACGCACCGGCGTCGGACGGAAAAAGCTGCCATTGTCCATCAGCCGCGACACCAGCCAGCCGGCCGCCGAACCCAACACGCCGGCCAGGAACAGCGAGCCGGCAGGGGTGCGCCGGGCCGCGGTCGCGATGTTGCGCATCCGCCCGACGCCAAAGCGAAAGACGGTGCGGAACACCCGGGCGGCGACCTCGCTCTGGATCCATTTGACGATCAGGCTCATGTCAGTCACGCCCCGCCGTGCTGCAGGCTGCTGCCCGCGCGCGGCCCATGGTGAAGCCGGCAATGATCTGCCAAAGGGCGGCCAGGCCGACCAATGTGTAGACGATCCGTGCACCCATCGTGTCCTGTCCGCCGAAGATCGCGGCGACGAGGTCGAACTGCGCGAGGCCGACAAGGCCCCAGTTCAGGCCCCCGACCACCAGCAGGATCATGGCGATGAAAGTGATCGCGCCCATGGTGATCCCCATTTTCTGTCGTGTGACGCCCGCAGGTGGCGCGGGCATGCAAAGAACCGGTGCCGCGGGCGGCGGTTCCGCCCTTCATGCCCGGCCGATTCAAAAAGGCAGCGTTTCCTGACCGGTCACCAGAAAGGCGATGATCGCAAGGGCCAGCGAAATTGCCAGGATGACAAAGGCCGTGGTGCCCTTGCGCCCCTGCTTGGCCTGTTCGCCGGACACCACCGGTCCGATTTCGCCGCCCTCGGGGGCTGGCGGAGGGGCATGAGCGGCAGCGTCGGTTTCGCGGCTGTCTCGGGCGGCCATGGTGCTCTCCTTGCTCTAGGTGTGGCGCACAACCACCGACGCCGGGCAAAGGTTCACCGCCGCGCCGCTGCGGACGGCAAAAAGGGCCGACGCTGCGCGCGCCGGCCCTCCTGGCCTTGGGTCTGGCGGGTCACATGGGCCGCGCCGAGCGTCCCTCAGTCGTAGCGCGATGAGCGGCGCGAGCCGCCATCATCGTCATCGCGGCGACGGGTTTCCCAACCGCGTCGGGCCGCCTCGGCGTGCCCGCGCGAGTCGCCATACCAGCCGCTGCCCTCATGGTCCGAGTTCTGCCAGCCACGGCGGGCAGCCTCCGAATGGCCCTCGCTGTCACCGAACCATCCGCCGGTCCCGCGCCCAGAACCCGAGTTCGAGCCCGAGTTCGAGCCCGAGCTGGACCGCGAGGACGAACGGCGATCGTCGTCGTCATTGCGGCTGGACGAAGAGCGCGACTGGGAGGCGCGCGACCCATAGGACCGATCAGCGTCGTCATCATCGCGCCCGCGCGAGGACGACCGCGAGCGATATGAGCGATCGTCATCGTCATCGCTGACGAAACGGCCGCGCTCGTCACGATCCGGCGTGCTGTTCGAGCGCCCGCCACCGCCCGAGCGATTGCCGTTCGAGGATGAGCGCGATCCATAGGACCGATCATCGTCATCATCGCGCGAACGCGACGACGCCGAAGCGCGCGACGAGCGCGAGCCGTACGAACGGTCATCGTCGTCGTCACTCACGAACCGGCCGCGTTCATCACGGTCCGGCGTGCTGCTGGAACGACCGCCACCGCCCGAGCGGTTGCCGCCGGACGAGGAACGCGACGAATACGAACGGTCATCATCGTCGTCGTCGTCGCGCGAACGCGAGGACCGCGACGACCGTGAGCCGTATGAACGGTCATCGTCATCATCGCTGACGAACCGCCCGCGCTCGTCACGGTCCGGGGTGCTGTTCGAGCGCCCGCCCGAACGGCTGGAGCCCGAGGATGACCGCGAGGAATACGACCGGTTGTCGTCGTCATCATCGCGCGAGCGCGACGAGCGCGACCCATAGGACCGATCATCATCGTCATCGCTGACGAACCGGCCGCGCTCGTCACGGTCGGGGGTGCTGTTCGAGCGGCCGCGATTGCCGCCCGAGGACGACCGCGACTGGTAGGAGCGATCATCATCGTCGTCGCGTCGACCGCTGCCGGAAGACTGCCTGGATTGCATCTGCTTTCCTCCTTGGAGTTTCGGCCGCACAGGGGGGTTGGCGGCCGCTGGTCACCCGGCCGGGCCAGCGGCCCGCCCGTGGCATTGGCGTGTCGGTGCCCGCGGTGGCGGGTCGGGCGGTGAGGCCACGGATCATCTCAGGGGCCCGTCCGGTCGAAGAGGGGCATGCCCCGCACGACGGAAATGGCCCTTGGGGTGACGTGACGACCGCGCGCTTCCGCAACCGCGAACACTCGGAACGCGTGTATCCAACGCACCCGCACACCCGCGGTTCCAGCACCGCCCATGGAACCGAATCCCCCAAGAGGCGATCTGACCGCGACATTTCCAGTCGGGGAGATCGACCGTGTCGCGACATCCATCCATGCTTGCCGCCGTGCTGATGGCGGCGCCGCTTGCGCTTGGCGCCTGCGCCAGCGAACCGTCCAGCCGGGCGACGGCGGACACAGCCGGCAGCACGTCCGCGAGCCAGACCCAGCGTTCGGACACCTATACCGAACAGGAGATCGTGGACGCGGTGGCCGACTTCTTCGGCATCACCGCGGAGGCCGCTGGCGAGGTGGTGGCGCGCGTCTTTGCCGAAAACGGCCAGCCCACGGGCTTCATCCGCGGCGAAGAGGTGTCCGGCGCCATCGGTGTGGGGGTGCGCTATGGCGAGGGCGAGCTCATCATGCGCAATGGCGCCACCCGCAAGGTGTACTGGCAGGGGCCCTCGGTCGGGTTCGACACCGGCGCGAACGCCTCGAAGGTGTTCACCCTCGTCTATGGCACCAATGACGCCGACCGCATCTTCCAGCGTTTCCCGGGCGTCGAGGGGAGTGCTTATTTCGTCGCCGGCGTCGGGGTGAACCTTCAGCGCGCGGACGACATCACGCTGGCGCCGATGCGCGCCGGCGTCGGCCTGCGCACGGGCGTGAACGTCGGATACCTCTCATACACCCGCGAGCGCTCGGTCCTTCCGTTCTGATCCGCCGTTTCTGCAAGGAGGAAACACCCATGCTCCGTACCATGATCCTGTTCGCGGTTCCGGCCGCGATGACACTGGCGGCCTGCAATCCTGCAGCCGAAACCAACAATCCGGCCGTGGCGACCGACGAGGCGGTGGCCGAGCGCCAGGCCGAGGCGCCGGCCGCCGGCGCCAGCTCGTTCACCGAGGAACAGGCCCGCGAACACCTGATGTCGCGCGGCTACACCAATCCCTCGGCACTGACCAGGACCGCCGATGGCGGCTGGCAGGGCACCGCCAGCATGGGCCCTGACACCTACAATGTGCTGATCGACTATCAGGGAAACATCGTGCGCACTTCGGGTGCCGGATCGATGTCGGGAACCGGGACCGGGGCGACCGGTAGCGGACCGGGCGGTGCCACAGGCACGGCTCCGGGCAATATGGGGACGGGTGGCAACGCCGCGCCGAAGGGTTCTGACACCCAGAACCAGACCACCCCCCCGCGTCAGTGAACCACAGTCCGGAAAAGGGAGACTAGGAATGACCCAGACGATCCTGCGCGTGTTCGACGACCGTGACGATGCGCTGCATGCGGCCGAAGAACTCGAGCGCATCGGCATTCCGCGCGACGACATCAGCTTTCTGGCCGCCAACAAGGGCGACTGGTACAAGCCGGGCTATCAGCCCATGGGCCGCAACACCGACAACCGCCACACCGCAAGCGAAGCCGCCGACGGCGCCAAACAGGGTGCGCTGACGGGCGGGGTGATCGGCGGCGGTGCAGGCCTGCTGGCGGGCCTGGGCATGCTGGCGATCCCGGCGCTGGGACCCGTGGTGGCGGCGGGCTGGCTGGCGGCGACCGCGACGGGGGCTGTCGCGGGTGCGGCGGCCGGCGGTGCGGCTGGCGGGCTGATCGGCGCCCTGACGTCGGCGGGCGTCAGCGAGGAAGATGCGCACGTCGCCTCCGAGGCGGTCAAGCGCGGCTCTGCGCTGCTCAGCGTCCGCGTGCCGGACGATCGCGTGGCCGAAGTCCGCTCGATCCTCGACCGCACCCAGGCGCGCGATCTGTCGACCGTCGGCCAGGGCTATCGCGACACCGGGTGGAGCCGTTTCGACGCCACCACCTGATGGCTTTGGCTGGCAGATGAAAAAGGGCGCCGCGGTTCATGCCGCGGCGCCTGTTTTTTTGGGTGTGGAGTTGCGGGGTCAGGCGGCCGGCAACCGGCGACCTCAGCCCTTGTGCGGCGCGGCAGCGGGGGCGTCTGCGCCATATTTCAGGCGCAGCACCAGGATGGCGCCAGCCAGGATCAGGCACACCACATTCGCCGCGATCACGGCCCACGCGCCGATCATCACGCCGTACACGGACCAGAGCGCGAACCCGACGACCGTGACGATGAACATGCGCAGGGATACCCCCTCCGCTGTCTTCTCGCGCACCATCTTCACCAGCTGCGGCACAAAGCTCGACATCGAGCACAGCGCCGCCGCCCCTCCGATCAGACCAATCAGTTCCTGTGACATGCCGCTGCAACCAAAACCGGCCGCTCCGGTTCCCGCGTGACGGGCATGTCACGGCGACATGCCGGCATCGGGGTTGGCAAATGTTCGGCAGCAGCAGGCGAGGGCACCTGAAATCCATCGAGGCGTGCGCGATCATCCTGGCGGTCATTGCGGGCGGCGCGGCCATCTGGGCCCTGCAGACCGTGGTTGCGCCGCTGCTGTTCGCCGTCTTCCTGGCCACCATCATCGGCGGGATGGCGCGGCGCATCCGCGACCTCTGGCCCGCCCTGGGTCGGGCCGGCACCCAGACCCTTTCGGCCATCGTGATCCTGTCGCTGTTCGGCGCCAGCGCCTGGATCATCATCAGCACGCTGGTCGCCATGCTGCAGGACGCACCCGCCTATCGCGAGCGGTTCGACGCCGTGCTGAGCCAGTTCTATGCCGACATCGGGATGCAAAAGCCCCCCGCCCTGTCCGACCTCGTGCCGGCGGCCTCGGGCGCCGGACAGATGGTGCTGGCGTCGCTGCAGTCGCTGGCGTCGGCGTCGGTGTTCGTGGTGATCTATGTCGGCTTCATCCTGGCTTCGCACAAGTCGATTGCCCGCAAGACCCGCATCCTCTCCGCCGACAATGGCGCGGTCGGCGAGACCGAGCGCGTGATCCAGAGCATCCGCCACAATGTCGAGACCTTCGTCTGGATCCAGACCCTGACCGGGGGCGCCATCGCGGTCCTGTCGGGGCTGATCCTGTGGCTGTTCGGCGTCGAGATGGCCCTGTTCTGGGCGTTTGCGATCTTTGCCACCAGCTATGTCCCCATCATCGGCGGGATTGTGGGCGTACTGCTGCCGGTGGCGTTCGCGCTGGCCGAGGGCATGGACGTGACCGGTGTGCTGCTGCTGCTCGCCGCGCTCAGCACGGTCCAGTTCGTCATCGGCAACATCGTGCTGCCGCGGATGGCCGGCCGGGACATGAATGTCGATCCGATCGTGGTCCTGTTGTCGCTGGCGGTGTGGGGGATCCTGCTGGGGCCTGTGGGGGCGGTGCTTTCGACCCCGCTGACGGTCACGGCCATGGCCATCTGCGCCGAATTCCCCCGCTCGCGCTGGCTGGCCCGTCTGCTGTCGCTGGACGGCCAGCTTGAACCGCCCGCCCGCGAGGCGCCAGCCCGCAGACTTCTGGCGGGCCTTGTTCCGTTTGGCCGAAAATAGCCTGCCCCTTGCGGAACCGGCCCCCAGCGCGGGCGTTGGCCAGCGGGGCGTCGAATCACACAATCGGAGACCAGGGATGAATCGCGACCACGAATCCGAGCGCGGCAGCTATGGCCGCAATGGCAGCAGCGGGCGGAAAGGCTCCGAGCGCAGCAGCCGCGACCAGCATGACGACGACTTCCGCCAGTCCAGCCGCCAGCGCGGCGGCATGTCCTCGCGCGGGCAGGAAGACGACAGCGACGACCGCACCGAACAGTATTTCGAGGGCAACACCAGCGCCTCGTCCGGCCGGCGCGAACGCGAATCCTTCCCCCGCTACAACGAGGTGCGCTCGTCGGGCGAGGAAGGTCGCGGATACGGCTCGTACCGTTCCTACGCGCAGGGAAATGAGGGCGGGATGGAGCGCGCGACGGGCGCTTCGGGCCGCTCGCGCACCCGCGACGAGGACGACGACCGTTACGCCGCCAGCGGGCGCGGGGGCCAGTATGGCTATCGCGACAGCCAGTCGGGCCGTTATGGCTCGGGCGACCAGCAGGACGAGGACCGGTACGGACGCGGCGGCGGCCAGTCCCAGCGCCGTGCGCTGGACTATGACCAGCAATATGCCTCGGGCCGCACCCGCCAGGGCCCGCAGGACTTCTCGCGCGATTACGAGAGCGACGGCCAGGGTTATGGCCGTCAGGGCCAGCGCAGCTATGGTCAGGACAGCGATGACCAGCGCGGCTCGGATCGGTTTCAGGGCGGCAGTGGCGGCAGCTTTGGCGGCTATGGCCAGTCCGACGACCGCTTCGCGCGTCAGGGCGGCCAGGGCTCGGGTTATGGCGGCCAGTCGGGGCAGTCTGGCTATGGCCGCTCGGGCGACAGCGGCCGCCAGTCGGGCCAGACCTATGACCAGCAATATGGTCAGCGCTCGGGCCAGGGTGACAGCCAGGGCGGCCAGCAGCGCGGCATCGAAGGCATCGCCGGTTCGACCCAGTATGGCCAGGGCGCCATGCAGGAAGGCTTTGGCCAGCATTCCTCGTGGGGCCAGCAGCAGGGCGGGCAGGGCTCACAGGCCGGCATGATGGGCGCTCAGCAGCAGCAGCGCGGACGCCATTTCGGCCGCGGCCCCAAGGGCTATATGCGCTCGGACGAGCGGCTCAAGGAAGAGATCCACGACAAGCTGGCCCATGATGACGAACTGGACGCCAGCGAGATCGAGGTCGAGGTGTCCAATGGCGAGGTCACGCTGTCGGGAACGGTGGAAGACCGCAAGGATCGTCGCCGGGCCGAGGACTGCATCGAGGCGGTGATGGGTGTGAAGCACATCCAGAACAACATCCGCGTTGGCGCGGCGTCCCAGTCCGGCCAGACCGGTCAATCCACCCAGTCGTCCCAGTCCGGCAGCTCTGCCCGCGGCGGCGCGCAGTCGAGCCAGTCCGGACAGTCGGGCCAGTCGGGCAGCACCTCGGCCGGCAGGACCGGCGCTCAGGGCGGCAGCACCACCACCGCCCAATCGGGCAACCAGGGCACCGGCCAGTCTGGCGGGCAATCCAATGCCCAGAATGGCGGCTCGGCCCAGGGCGGCAGCACCACCACCGCGGGCGGCAATGACGAGACGGGCGGCACCTCCGAGACCAGCGGCTCGAAGCGCAAGTCCTGAAGTCGGCTCGCGAAGTCGGGGCGGGGCCCTGCCCCGTCCATCGAACCATGCGGGGGCGGACAGCAATGTCCGCCCCTTGCCATGCGCACTGCGCACTGCGCTGCAACTGCAATCGCCGGGGAACCGGCATCCGGCGCGCGCAGTTTGGCTGTCTAAATCAGGCGGGAGGGGTGCTGGGCTGCACGCCGGATCGGGCGGGATAGGTTCCCTGCCTGGGTCGGCGGTGCAGGTCCGCGCCCATTGCGGTATGGTCCGCGGGCTCGCGACATGGCGCGCGATACGGAGCGCATTACGGGGCGCAGGACGCACATGATCGCCAGTCCGGCAAGGGAACCCGATTTCCTCCAGGGCGGAGGAGAGATGGGCGCTTTGTTGCGCCATCACGACTGGAGCGCCTCGCCGCTCGGCGCGCCCGCGGGCTGGAGCGCCAGCCTGAAACTGATGGTGCGGATGGCGCTGAATTCGCCCCACCCGATGTTCGTGTTCTGGGGACCCCAGCACGTCTGTCTCTACAATGATGCCTATCGCGCCTCGATCGGGCCGGAAAAGCACCCGGCCATGCTGGGCCAGCCCGGCCGCGACTGGTGGGCGGAGATCTGGGACGACGTCATCTTCCCCCAAATCCAGGCCTGCCAGGACGGCCGCCCGCCCCTGTTCCACGAGAACCAGCTGGTCCCCATCGTGCGCAATGGTGCGCGCGAGGATGTCTATTGGACCTACAGCTATTCACCCATCCACGACCCGGATGCCGAAGGCGGGATTGGCGGGGTGGTGTGCTTCTGTCACGAGACCACCGCCCAGGTGCGCGGCGTCCAGAGCCGCGAGGCGGCCCTCGCGCGGTTCCAGACGGTGTTCGATCAGTCACCCGGCTTCGTGGCGTTTCTGAACGGGCCGGACCACCGCTTCCGCTATGCCAATCGCGCCTTCCAGGACCTGGTGGGAGGACGGGCGAAGATCGGGCAAGCGTTTGGCGAATGCGTTCCGGACGAACCGGGCGCGGGCCTTCTCGAGCTGCTGACATCGGTCTTCCGGTCGGGTTCGACCTTCGGGCGGACCGACCATCCCCTTCATGCGCATGACGGGCCGAATACGGCCCCCAGGCGCGTGGATCTGGTGGTGCAGCCGACGCGCGCACCCGATGGCACCGTCGACGGCATCTTCATCCAGGGCTTTGACGTGACCGCGCGCGCGCGGGCCGAAAAGCGCGCGCTGGACCTGGTCGAGCGCATGGACGAGGCGCTGATCGTGTTCGACCGCGACTTTCGCATCATCGACATCAACGCGGCCGCACGGCGGCTTGGTCGTCTCGAGGATGCGATGGTCATGGGGCGGTCCTGCTGGGAGCTGTGGCCGCAGATCCTGGGCGGCGCGGCCGAGCGTTCGCTGCGTGAGGCGATGGAACACCGCCGCCCGGTGACCTTCGAGTTCTGGCACGAGGATCAGGGGATCGAGCACTGCCTCGAGGTGCGCGCATTCCCGTCCGATGACGGACTGGCGGTGTTCGCCAAGGACATCTCGGACCGCCGCGCGCGCGAACAGGCCGTGATGATGGCGGCAGCCGAATTGCGGGCCACCGCCGAGGCCGTGCCGGGCCTGATGTGGGTGTTTGACGACAGCGGTGCGGTGTCATTCGCGAATGACGGCTTTGCGCGTTTTGCCGGGGTGGCAACGGGCAGCCTGCCCGCCGGTTCGTGGCTGGACCTCGTGCATCCCGACGAACTGGCCCTGGTCCAGGATCGCTGGGCCCGCGCGCGCAGCGAGGACCTGTCGCTCGAAGGCGAGTTCCGCCTGCGCTCGGCCGAGGGGGCGTGGGTGTGGCATCTGGTGCGGCTGGTGGCCTTCAGCGCCGGGGACACCTCGAAATGGATCGCCACCGCCACCGACATCGATGATCGGCGGCGCCTCGAGCTGTCGCTGCGCGAGTCCCAGGCCGCCCTGCACAAGCAGTTCGCCGAGCTGGAGGCGATCTACAATTCCGCGCCGGTCGGCCTGTGCGTGCTGGATGCAGAGCTGCGCTATGTCCGCGTCAACGAGCGCATGGCGGCCTTCAACGGGGTGCCGGCCCAGGGCCATATCGGCCGCACCATCCAGGACATCGTGCCGACCGTGCACGCCGAGGCGATAGCCGCCGCCCAGCGTGTGCTGGAGACCGGCGAGGTCATCGAACGCCAGGGCGTGACCGGGACGATGCCGGACGGTTCGGGCCGCGTGCGCCACTGGCGCGAGAGCTGGTCGCCCTTGCGTGCGGCCGATGGCGCGATCATCGGGGTGACCGTGGTTGCCGAAGAGCTGACCCAGCGCCTCGAAACCGAGCGGAACCTGGCCGACAGCGACGCGCGCTTTCGCATGCTGGCCGACAATATCGACCAGCTGGTGTGGACCGCCGACACGGACGGGGCCATCCGCTGGTTCAACCAGCGCTGGCACGACTATACCGGTGTGCCGCACGAACAGGCCGTGGGCTGGGGCTGGCGCTCCGTGCTGCACCCCGCCGACGCCGACGACGCGCTCGAGGGGTATCGGGCGCGGGTCGCCGAGGGCACCTTCTGGGAAGACACCATCCGCCTGCGGTCGGCCGATGGTGGCTGGCGCTGGTTCCTGTCGCGGGCGCACCCGATCCGCCACGAGGACGGTACGGTCCGGCTGTGGTTCGGCACCAGCACCGACATCACCCAGCTGCGCCAGACCGAAGAGGCGCGCGCCTTGCTGGCGCGCGAGGTCGACCACCGCGCCAAGAATGCCCTGGCGATCTGCCAGTCGATCGTGCGCATGAGCCGCGCCCCGACCCAGGAAGACCTCGTCGAGGCCGTCAGCCAGCGCATTGCCGCCATGGCGCGCGCGCAGACGCTGCTGTCGGACGCCCGCTGGGAAGGCTGCGCCCTGCGCCGCGCCGCCGAGGAGACGGTGTCGGCGGTCTCGCGCGGGGGGCGTCTGGTGATCGAGGGGCCTGACCTGACCCTCAAGCCCGATGCGGTGCAGTCGGTGGTGCTGGTGCTGCATGAACTGGCCACCAATGCGGTGCGCCACGGCGCCTGGTCGCGGCGGGACGGCACCGTGCGGCTGGCCTGGCGCGGGGTGGACG
>DBAV01000037.1:11294-11629 GCA_002291875.1 Hyphomonadaceae bacterium UBA1001 | reverse complement strand
GATCGAGGCGTTCACCGGGTCGTTGGCGACATGCAGCACCCGCACGCGCTCGTTCGTCCAGGGATTCTGCCAATGGTCCAGCAGCGCGCCCGTGGCAGGGTCGCGATAGAGCAGAATCTCGCGCGAGACGGTGCGAAAGCCGCGCCCGCGCTGGGCGTCGTCGGCCACCGGGCCGCAGGTGCGGATGTTCATGCCCTCGACGTCGAACAGCCGGCGGTCAGGCTCGCCCGCCCGGCGCGACCAGACACTGCCCGACCAGTACCAGGTGACCACCGCGCCATCGGTGGCCGAGCACCACAGGCGACGCTGCGCAGCCAGCGCGCCCTCGGGCGTGG
>DBAV01000037.1:0-10972 GCA_002291875.1 Hyphomonadaceae bacterium UBA1001 | reverse complement strand
CAGCGCGCCCTCGGGCGTGGCGAGGTCGATGCGGGGCGGTGCTTCGGTCCGGCGGCGCTGGGCTTCGGCGGGCAGGGCGAAGGCGAGGGCGGCGATGGCGACAAGGCCCCAGCCCAGACACCGCCTGGCGTGACCGATGGTGATGCCCGCAAATCCCGCCATGTCCCTGTCCTCCCTGTGGTCTCCTGGGGTGCTAGCAGGATCACGGGTCCGTGACGAGTGCCCTTGGGGGGCGGTCATATGGGCCGGTCTTCGATCCGGCGCACGGGCGCCACACTGCCGCCGCGGGCCGTGGCGAGATGGCGGGCAGGGGTGCGAAAGCGATTGGCGCGGGCGCGCGGGTCGCGCTAGACGCCATCCAAGGTTTCGGACACGCGCCCGTTGCACGGGGCGCACCGCGCGGAGTGTGCACCATGAGCAAGCCCCTGACCGCCATCGCCGTCCTTGCAGCGGCCGGCACGCTGGCGGGGTGTACCGGCATGCGCGAGGCGCTGGGCGTGGAAAAGGTCGCCCCGGACGAGTTCCGTGTCGTCACCACCGCCCCGCTGGTGATCCCGCCGGACTACAATCTGCGTCCGCCGGCCCCGGGCGAAACCCGCCCCCAGGATCTGCGCCCCGACGCCCAGGTGCGCGCGGCCCTGTTCGGTCGCGACCTTGGCGCCAACGCCTCGGCCGGCGAGCGCGCGCTGGTGGCCGCGGCCGGCGCCAGCGCCACCGATCCCACCATCCGCTCGACCATCGACCGCGAGAGCGCGGACATGGTGCGCAAGCCCGAGGCCTTTGCCGACCGGGTGCTGGACCCGACCGCACCGGTCCCCTCGACGGGCGATCCGGCAGCCGACGCCCAGCGCGCCGAACGCGAGCGCCTGGCGATCGAGCGCGCCACCGGCGGGCAGGCCGTCACCATCGCGCCGCCGCGCCGCAACGCCCCCAAGCTGCCGGGAACCTGATCCAGCGCAGGCGACCTCAGGGTTTCGGGGGTGCGGCCCGCACGCACATCCCCTAGGACGGTGCGGTGATGGCCGACACCACGACACCATCCACCTCCTCGCCTGCGGCCACCCCACCGGGGGCCGGCAACGCCTCGCGGCCCACAGATGCACCGGGCGACGACGCGCCCGCCGAGGCCGGTTCACAAGCCGGGCCGATGAACCGGGTCGCGCGCTTTCTGACCGAGATGGACGCCAAATCGGTCCGGGCGATCTGGATCGCGGCGGTGCTGTTCTCGATCGCCGGGGCCATCCTGGCGGCGGGCGTGCTGTTCGTGGACGTGCAGCAGGGTCCGCTTGCGGCCTATTTCGAGCCGGTGCGCGATGCATGGTGGGCGCCGCTGGCGGTGGCCGCCGCCTTCACCGTGCTGGCGTTCATCGGTGCCCCGCAATTCGTCCTGATTGCCGCGACGGTGGCCGTTTTCACGCCCTCGCAGGGGATCATCCTGTCTTGGTGTGCCACCATGGCATCGGCGTTGGTGGGGTTTGCGCTGGGGCGCGCGGCGGGAGCGGACGCGGTGTCGCGGTTCGGCGGCCGGGCGGTGCGGCGCATCATCGGCTTTGTTGGCCAGAACGGGTTTCTGACCTCGGCAGTGATCCGCAACGTCCCGTCCGCCCCCTTCATCATCGTCAACATGGCGCTGGGCGCAGCGCGGGTGCGCTGGTCCCACTTCATCGGCGGAACCGGGCTTGGGATCGTGCCCAAGATCGTGCTGGTGGCGTTTGCGGGCCACGGCATCAACGAGCTGTTCCGCGCCGAGAACCGCGCCGCCATCCTGTTCCTGGCGGCGGCGGCGATCCTGTGGCTGCTGATCGTGTTCGTGGTCCGTCCCTGGCTGGGCCGGCGCTTTGGCCCGGCCCGGGACTAGCGCGCGCGGGTCAGGTCAGGGTGGTGATGGCCGTCCACACCAGGCCCACCGCCACCGCCAGCATCGCCGCCCAGGTCAGCAGCGTGCCCGCCGCCCGGCCGAAACTGGTGCCCGCATTGGCGTTCAGGCCCACCCCGTGCAGCACCCGCCCCAGCGTCAGTGCCGCCCCGCTGGCATGCACCAGCCAGCCCGGTGCGCCGCTGAGCGCCAGCACCGCCAGCCCCACCAGGATCACCGGCACGTATTCGACCGCATTGGCATGGGCGCGGATGGCGCGCAGCACCTCCTCGACCCCGCCATCACCGATCAGCACCTTGTGGCGCACCCGGGCGCCCACGACGTGCAGGGCCAGCGCCATCAGCACGAGAATGTTCAGCCCCGCATAGAGCGCCACCGGCGCCAGCGCGGCCATCATGGTCTGGTCCATCGTCTCATTCCCCCGTGCTTGCGGTTCATACCGCCATCGCCCCGCCGTCGATCACAAAGGTCTGGCCGGTGGTAAAGGCACCCGCCCGGCTGGCCAGGAACACCGCCATGCCGGCGATCTCGTCGGGCTGGCCGATGCGCTTGAGGCACGAGCCGGCGGTCGAAACCTTCAGGATTTCAGGATTCTCCCACAGGGCGCGGGCAAAGTCGGTCTGCACCAGCCCCGGCGCGATGGTGTTCACGCGCACCTGGTCGGGGCCGAACTCGACGGCCAGATTGCGCGCCAGCTGCATGTCGGCGGCCTTGGAGATGTTGTAGGCGCCGATCAGGTCCGACCCCTGCAGCCCGCCGATCGACGAGATGATGATCACCGAACCCTCGCGCCGCTGGCGCATCTGGGGCGCGCACATCGAGATCAGCCAGTGGTTCGAGATGATGTTGTTATGCAGGATCTTGGTGAACTGCTCGTCGGTGATGCCCGCCATCGGCCCGAAATAGGGGTTGGAGGCGGCATTGCAGACCACGGTGTCGATGCGGCCGAACGCGGCCATCGTCTGGTCCACCAGGTGCTGCAGGGCGTCCTTGGAGGAAATGTTGCACGCGACCGCCAGCGCCGTGCCCTCGCCATGGCGGGCGTCGATGGCGGCGACCACCTCGTCGCAGGCGTCCTTCTTGCGCGACGACACCACCACCCGTGCGCCGTGGGCGGCCATCTGTTCGGCGATGGCGCGGCCGATCCCGCGCGAGGAGCCCGTGATGACGGCGACCTTGCCTCCGAGGTCGAAGAGCGATGGTTCGCCACCGCCCTGGTTTTCGTCGACAAGGAGCAGCGGGGGACGGCGCGGGGGTGTGGACATGATGGGCACTTTCAAGGCGGGCTGAACCGCAGGCGCGTCTTGCCCAGCCAAAGGGCTTTGTCCAGCCGGGTGGACGCGGGGCGGCCTGCCGCGTGCATGACGGCGCGGTTGTGGCGCGCGCGCCACGGGCGCGACCGCGATGCGGCGATGGCGCACGGATGGCTATGGCCCGGCGTTCATCTTTGTGTCACTCGTGCGACGAAGTCGCGACACTTTGCCGAATGGGGCGTCGGGTGGCGATGGTCGGCGGATGGGGACGGGGGTTCAGCATGCCGGAAATCGCCCTTGTGGCCTTTGGACCTGCGCCATGGGCGCCGGTCAACACGGCGGTCGAGATCGTCGACACCCTGGCTGCCCAACGATGGATGCCCGATCTTGCGCGCCTGCGGACCGGGCGGGTCGCCTCGCTGTGGTCGCTGTCGGTCGGGGCCCTGCGCGAGGTGGTCGGCGCGGCCCGGGTGGTGCTGCTGCTGGAGTCGCGGCCCCAGGACACGGCGGTGTCGGTGTCGGGGTGGGCGCACAATGCCGCCGACTGGCGCAGTGCGGATTCATCAGGGGTGTGCTGGCCCGGCCCGCGGCTGATGCCACGCGGGGCGGATGCGCTGGATGCCGGGGTGGACGCGGGCGCGCTGGCCCGCGCCGCCGCCTCCGAGGGGGTGGCCGCCCAGATCGCGGTTCGCCCGCCGGCCCTGGTGGCGAACCGGTGCCTGTTCTCGCTGGCGGCCGAGGGCAATGTGCGCGCCGCCCTGGTGGGCGTGCCGCTGCCGATGGAGGCGTGCCGGGGCGAGCCGCGCGCCGCGCTGGCGCCGAACCGGCTCCAGATCCTGCTGGCGGTGCAGGCCATGGCCGAAGAGGCCTGCCGGCTGCGCTTTCGCGCCGACGACATGGCGACCCGCGGCGCCTGAACGCCGCAGGTCATGGCGTCCCGCCTCAGCGGCTGGAGGGGGCGTTCACCGTCGGGGTGTCGGCCGCGGGTGCGATCACGGGTGCCCACTCGGCGTCGCGCGGGCTGGTGATGGCGGTGGCAAAGCTGCGCATCGAGGCCTCGATCGCCGTGCCGGTCTCGTAGGCGGCGCAGACCGCCACGGCCTGGGCGCCGGGTCGGCCATGGAAGGCGATGATGACGGGATTGCCCTCATAGGTGCCGGTCAGCATCTGGACCGGCCAGTCGCCCACCTGCTCGATCGTGGGCATGCCTTTCTGCAGCGGGGCATCGCGGAAAAAGCCGGTATTGCGCGCATAGATGTCCCAGTTGCGGTCGGGAATGGGCTGGCGCAGGCCGTTGCGAAAGCCATCGGCCGACGCCGAGGCGTTCTCGGGCGTGTCATTGATCGACACGATGCAGTCGGCATTGTCCGAGGCGGCGGTGAAGATGGTGAAATTGCCCTCGGTCTTGGGCGGGTCAAAGCGGAAGCCGTCGGCGCCGCCCAGAATGAAGCGGTTGCCCGCGTCGCGCACGGCATCGGCGAGGGCGGGGGCGGCGAACGGAACCGTCACTCCGAGGACGGCGAGGGCGGCGATGGCGGCGCGCATGGCATGGTCTTTCTGCGTTGGTGACAGGGGCACCCGACCGGGTCCGGTGCCGTTTGCCGATTCCTAGGACGCACCCTTTCGGGTGCCAATTGGGCGATGCAGTGGCCTTGGCGCGTCAAGGGCGGATCGATGCGCCGCCATGCCGTCCGGGGCGGTGGCTCAGGCGCCTTCGTCCGGGGCACCGATGCGATAGCCGGCGCCGCGGACCGTCTGCAGCAGGGACACGTCGAATTCGCGGTCGATCTTGGAGCGCAGGCGCGAGATGTGAACGTCGATGACATTGGTCATCGGGTCGAAATGATAGTCCCAGACCTTTTCCAGCAGCATGGTGCGCGTGACCACGCGCCCGGCATTGCGCATCAGGAATTCGAGCAGGCGGAACTCGCGCGGCTGCAGGTCGATGCGCTGGCCGGCGCGGGTGACGGTGCGGGCCAGAAGGTCCATCTCGAGGTCGGCCACCACCAGACGGGTCTGCACCCCGCCGGTCTCGCGCCGCCGCGCCAGCGCGTCGACCCGGGCCAGAAGCTCGATCAGCTCGGGCGGCTTGACCAGATAATCGTCGCCGCCGGCGCGCAGGCCCTCGACGCGGTGGACGGTGTCGCCCAGCGCCGAGAGGAACAGCACGGGGGTCTGGATGCCCGCCTCGCGCAGGCCCTTGACCAGGCTGATACCGTCACGCTCGGGCAGCATGCGGTCGACCACCAGCACGTCATAGCTGCCGTCGCGGGCCATCCGGTCGCCGGCCGCGCCATCGGCGGCGGTGTCGCAGTCATGACCCTGCTCGCGCAGGGCCCGGGTCAGGCGACCCGCCATCTGCGAATCGTCCTCGACCACCAGCACGCGCAGCGGCGCGGGCGAACCCGCACCGCCCGCCAGCACCTCAGCCGCGGCTGTCATTGGCACCCAGCGCGACCCAGCGTCGCTGGTCGCCATTCTGGACCCGCAGGCGCACCGCGTCGCGGCCCATCGAGCGTGCGGCCTGGATCGCCGCCTCGAGGTCGGCCGCCGTGCGGGCCGGACGGTCGCCCGCCTGGATGATGACGTCGCCGCGAATCAGCTTTTCGCCGGCCTCGGTGTCGGGATCGACATCCAGCACGACCAGCCCCTCGACGTCCTGGGCCAGGCGGAAGCGCGAGCGGTCCTCGGGGGTGACCGGACGCACCGAAAGACCGAACGCGCCGGGCTGGACCTGGGCATCGGGGGCGGCCTGGGGCGGACTCGGGCCACCGTCATTGGCCGCCAGCTGTTCCTCGGTCGGACGCTCGCCCATCACCACCTCGACGGTGCGGCGCTGGCCGTCGCGCAGGATCTCGAAGCGGGCGGTCGAACCGACCGCCAGCGAGCCGACCTGGCGGGTCAGGTCGCGCTGGTCCTTGACGCTGGCGCCATTGACCGAGAGCACAACATCACCCTCGCGCACGCCAAAGCGTTCGGCCGGGCCACCGGGGATCAGCTCGGCGACCAGGGCGCCCTGGCGGCCATCCAGGCCTTCGGCGCGCGCCAGGGTCTCGTCCATGGGCTGGACCAGCACGCCCAGCCAGCCCCGGGTGACGCGGCCATCGCGCACCAGCTGGTCCACGACGCGTGCGGCGGTGTCGGACGGAATGGCAAAGCCGATGCCCACGCTGCCGCCGGTGGGCGACAGGATGGCCGAGTTCACACCCACCACCCGGCCACGCAGGTCGAAGGTGGGACCGCCGGAATTGCCGCGATTGATCGGCGCATCGATCTGCAGGAAGTCCACAGCCACCGCGTTCTCGCCGACCTCGTCGCGGCCCTTGGCCGAAACGATGCCCGCGGTGGCCGAGCCCGAGAGGCCGAACGGATTGCCGACCGCCACCACCCAGTCGCCGACGCGCACATTGCTGTCGCGGTCCAGCTGGACGAAGGGATAGGTGCGTCCGGGCGCGGCGCGCAGCACCGCCAGATCGCTCTGCGGATCGGCGCCGACCAGGGTGGCGGCAACCTCGCGGCCGTCCGACAGGGTCAGGGTGATGGCGGTCGCGCCCTCGATGACGTGGTTGTTGGTGACCACGAGGCCATCGGACGAGACGAAAAAGCCCGAACCCAGCGATTCGGACCGCTGGCCACGCCCGCCGGGGCCGCGCTCGCCGAAGAAGCGGCGGAACTGTTCGCGCAGCTCGGGCGGCAGTTCGTCGAGGTCCGGTTGGTCCTCGCGGTTGCCGGCGCGTGACACCACCCGGATCGAGACCACGGCCGGGCTGACCCGGTCGATCAGGTCGGCAAAGCTCATCGGCGCGCCGGCAGGCGGGGTGATTGCGATCGGGCGCGCGGTGGACGGGTCGGCCAGCACGCCCGGCAGCAGCACCGCGCCACCGGCCAGGGCCAGGGCGGCCGTGCCGGCGACCAGGATGTTCTTCAGGGATTTCGGATTCGACTGCATCGCCATCGGGGCCTCTGGACCTGTGATTCGGTGCGCGGGCGCTCATGGCACGGCAACACCGCCGCACCACGCGCCCTCAAGCTTGGATGTCGGTGCATCCCATGGCGGGATCAAGGCACAATGCAGCAGGCTGCACCCAGAATCAGCCGTGCGGGGCGTTCTGGCGGGCGAATCGGCAGCCCGGGGGGCCGTTCGGCGGGTTTGCGCGCCCCCGCCGCCGAGGTCAGCCGCGGCTATTGGACGACCCAGCCGCCATCGATCGAGATCACCGCCCCGTTCATGCTGCGCAGTTCGTCCCCCGCCAGCAGCACGCACAGGCGCGCGATCTCGGCTGCCTCGACGAATTCCTTGGTCGGCTGGGCGGCCAGCAGGACGTCGCGCACCACCTGTTCGCGGGTCATGCCGCGCGCGGCCATGGTGTCGGGGATCTGCTTCTCGACCAGCGGGGTCAGCACATAGCCGGGGCAGATGGCGTTGGCGCGGACGTTGAACTGCGCCCCCTCCAGGGCCAGCACCTTGGTCAGCCCGATCACCCCGTGCTTGGCCGCCACATAGGCCGACTTGTAGGGCGAGGCGACCAGGCCGTGGGCGGAGGCGATGTCGATGATCCGCCCGAACCGGCGCTCTTTCATGCCCCGGAACGCGGCATGGGCGACATGGAAGGCGGACGAGAGGTTGATGGCGATGATGGCGTCCCATCGGGCGTCGGGAAAGTCCTCGACCGGGGCGACGTGCTGGATGCCGGCATTGTTGACCACCACGTCCAGCCGCCCGAACGCCGCTTCGGCGTCGGCGACCATGCGGTGGCACTCGGCGGCGCTGGAGAGGTCGGCACCATCATAGCGCACCTGAACGCCGGCCGCGGCCTCGAGGGCGGCGCGCTCGCGCTCGATCGCATCCGCATCGCCCAGCCCGTTGAGGGTGATGTCGTGGCCGGCATGCGCCAGGGCGCGGGCGATCTCGAGCCCGATCCCCGACGTCGATCCGGTCACGAGGGCGGTGCGGCGTTCGGTCATGGCAGGTCTCTCCGGTGGTTGGACGCCCGCGCTCCTTGACCCCCGGCCGGCGGCGCGGCAAGCCCCAACCGGCGCGCGGCGCGGGGGAGGTCGTTCATGAATGCGGTGATCCAGTCCTTCGTCAGCGGGTTTCCGCAATTCGCCCTGCAGACCGGGGCCACCCTGCTGCTGCTGGTGATCGGCACGGCCATCTATGTGGTCCTGACCCCGCACAAGGAACTGCGCGAGATTTCCGAGGGCAATGCCGCGGCAGGGCTGTCGCTGGCGGCGATGGTGGTGGGCCTCGCGATTCCGCTGGCGGCCGCCCTTGAAACCGCGACGAACCTTTACGACGTCGCCATCTGGGGCGCGGTGGCGCTGCTGGTGCAGCTGCTGGCGTTCTCGGTGATCAGCCTGGTGCTGCACGAACTGCCGCGCCGGATCCGCCAGAGGGAACTTGGGGCCGCCATGCTGCTTGGTGGAGCCAACATAGGTGTCGCGCTGATCCTGGCGGCGGCCCTGAAGGGATAGCTCGCCCCATGCGCGTGCCGGACTGGCTGATCTACACCACGGTGCTGGCGACCATCCTGTTCGTGCTGTTCTCACGCGCGGAGGACGCCGACGCGCCCGAGGCGCCGCCCCCGTCCACGCTGCCGCCGATCAGCGATCTGCCGCCCGGCATGGACGTGCGGCCCGCCCCCGTGCCCGACGTGCCGGCGGATCCGCCGCCGGACGAGGTGCCGCAGGCGGATGCGGGCCCCGTGCCGCTGCCCGCGCCCTCCGAGCGCGACCCGGTGGTGATGGTTTCGGTCGGCCCGGTCGAATCGGGAATCGGCACGGCATTCGCCGTCGATACCGATGGCTGGTGGCTGACGGCGCGGCATGTCGTGGACAGCTGTGACCGGGTGGGGATCATGGTGGCGGGCAATTCGGCCGCCCCGGTGACCGAGGTGCGGGTGGCCGAGTTCGCCGACCTGGCCTTGCTGCGCACCCCCGGCGCGCCGGACGCGCTTCAGGTGGTGGCCGCCGACGACACCCTGTTCCTGCAGCAGAAGGGCTTTCACATCGGCTTTCCGCAGGGCCGTCCAGGCGAGGCATCCTCGCGCCTGCTGGGCCGCCAGACCCTGGTGGCGCGCGGGCGCTACAATCTGGACGAACCGGTGGTGGCCTGGGCCGAGACCGGGCGCACGCGCGGCATTGACGGTTCGCTTTCGGGGCTCAGCGGCGGACCCGTGTTCGACGAGGCCGGACGCGTGGTCGGCGTCACCGTGGCCGAGAGCGCGCGCCGCGGGCGGATCTTCACCGCCTCGCCCGAATCGCTGGTGCGCCTGATGGACGAGGCCGGGGTGCGCGCGGACGGCGCCCCTGCGGGTCGGCTGACGGTCCAGAATTATGGCCCCGTCGGCGACCGGCTGCGGCGCGAGCTTGCGGTCGCCAAGGTGATCTGTGTTGCAGGGCCGCAGAGCTGACCCCCTGGTCGGCGCCGGACGCGCCCTATGACCCCGACGACGCCCAATTTTGCCGCCCGCCTGTGTGCACGCCTCGATCGTGTGGGCAGCCCGCTCTGCATCGGGCTGGACCCGTTCGCCGATCGGATCCCGCCTTTGTTCGGCCCGCGCGGGTCGGTCATGGCCGCCCGCGGCTTCTGTGAGGCGGTGATCGAGGCAACGGCCCCCCTTGCCGCGGCCTTCAAGCCCCAGGCGGGCCTGTTCGAGCCCTGGGGCGCGGACGGTGCGGCGGCGCTGGCGGCCGTGTGTGCTGCCGGCGCCGACACCGGCGTGCCCGTCATTCTGGACGCCAAGCGCGGCGATATCGGGTCGACCGCCGAGGGCTATGCCGAGGCGGCGATCGGCGCGGGGCAGGCGTTTCGCGCCGACTGCGTGACCGTGAACCCCTATATGGGCCTTGATACCCTGGAACCATTCGTGGCGCGGGCGGTGGCGCATGGGCGCGGGGTGGCGGTTCTGGTGCGCACCTCCAATCCCGGGGCAGGGGATTTTCAGGACCTGGACACCGGCGGCCAGCCCCTGTGGGCGCGCGTGGCGGCCGCCCTGGCGCCGATCGAGGCGCGCCTGCTGGATGCGGGCGCGGGCTGGTCTTCGCTGATGGTGGTGTGCGGGGCGACGGCGCCGTCCCAGGCGCAGCTGTTGCGCGACCTGCTGCCACATGCCTTGTTCCTGGTGCCGGGGTTCGGCGCGCAGGGCGCATCCGCGCAACAGGCAGTGGCGGCCCTGAGGCGCGACAGCGCGGGCGGACCGCGCGGCGGGGTGGTGAACGCCTCGCGCTCGGTGCTCTATCCCGACGGCGCGTTCGAGGCCGCCAGCCACACCGAATGGGCACAGCATGTGCACATCGCCGCCAGGGCTGCCGCCGATGCGCTGGCGGCGGCGCTGCCATCCCCGCCCCAGGGCGCGGGGTGACCAGGGGCGCCGTCGAGGGCCTGCGCGGCGCGCTGGCGGGCGTGCGCGCCATGACGGCCCGCCGCCCCGTCTGGTCGGCGGCGATCGGCCTGCTGGCGCTGGCGGCACTGGCCGCGGCTGCGGCATTGACGCTGACGGGTCGTGAGGTCACCGCCGTGCAGGCCGAACTGGTGGCCGAGCCGGACACGGTCGTGATGCCGCCGGGCGCGGCCGCTGCCGGGGTGGCCATTGCCGCGGTCAGCGTTGCCGAGGGCGCGCGCGTGCGCGCAGGGGACGTGCTGGTGCGCCTGTCCACCCAGGCCCTCGAGGAACGCGCGGCACGGGCCGGCGCCGACCTGGCCCGTGCCGAGGCCGAGCGCACCACCCAGCGTGCCGTGGCCGCAGCGGCCCAGACACGCCTGAACGCCCATCCCGCGCGCCTGGCATCCGCCCGGGCCGAACTCGAGGCGGCCCAGGCCGGGGCGCAGGCGGCGCGTGCC